>PWEB01000291.1 GCA_003553305.1 Syntrophomonadaceae bacterium | reverse complement strand
TGATGCGTTCAATAGTAGATGAAGGTTATGCCGGGGGAGTTATTTTTGAGTGGACCGATGAATGGGCCAAGAAAACCTGGAATACCGAGCCTTTCATGGTGCCCTGGGAAAGGCAGGTCTTATGGCAAAATGCCATGTGTCCCGAGCAGAATTATGGCTTGGTGGCGGTGGAACCAGCAGCCAGGAGTGAGGAACAGCTTTACACTTCATGGTTTTCCAGCAGCGAACAAGAAGTATTTGCGCCGCTGGACGATAGAACAGAGTCCTCAGGTAAGATTAAAACGATTAAGACCGGGGCCGACGAGGCTTTTCTCTATCTTTCACTGGAACTTGATCTTGATGATCCTGCTTTTGAAGGCGATCAGCTCTGGGAAGAAATCGGAATTGCCGTTGGGATTGATACCGGCTTCAGGGAAGCAGGAGAGTTTATTCTCCCCTTCAGCGGATTGCCGGAACTGCCTACAGGCGCTGAATTTTTGCTTGATCTTGCCTCCCCGGAAGAAGCGGACCTGTTAACTGTTCCCTCCTACAACCGGGGAGAGTTTAATTTTTTCCCGCAACCGACGCGTGACGGATATTTTACCCGGATTGAAACCCTGGTTAACCGGGAACGAATTACCGCTGATGGAAGGGTCTTCGAAGCTCTTTATTCTGACGAGAGCAGATTAGAATACGGCAGCTTTGATCCCGACCACACCGATTATAACTCACTGGCCCACTGGAACTATGACCCAGAAAATAGCATAATTGTAGTTCGCCTGCCCTGGATGCTGCTTAATGTTTCCGACCCCTCGGAAGGAAAAATGTTATATGATCCCGGTCAGTTTAATGACCACCCGGTCAGGGACGAGCTATCTTACCAACCAACAGACGGTTTTATTTTCTATGCCCTAGCTTACAGCAAGCTTCCCCAGGATGCCGAGCAAGCAGAAAGTTGGCCTCAGGTGATTGACTTTGAACCGCGCGACCGGGCGGAAGCACAATTTGACGATTCTATTGCACCTTATAGCTGGGATGGCTGGGAAGAGCCCCAGTACCGTTTCCGTCTGAAAGATAGTTTTGATGCCATAGCCGACTATTTTGGTGAGCTTGATTTATCTGATTTGTCTGGGGAAGGGGAGTAGGATGCGCCGCTGGCATGTTTTAGCGATCTTAATATTTTTAATCGGGAGCTATTTTTTAACCTGGTTTCTATTGCCGGCCAGGGAGATTAATATGCTTGTAGTTGATAAAACCGTACCCGAACCGGATTATCGCGAACATCGGGCCATCTTCTGGGTTACAGAGCATCTTCGCTTTACAGGTAGTGAGGGTGAATTTTACCAAAAGGACCGGGATTATCTTGGCTACCATCCAAGCAGTGAGAGAAAAGAGGCCCTCACTGCTGATGATCTAAAAGGCATTGGGCTGCTCTACCTGGCAGACACTTACGGTATCTACGACTATGAAGAAGGTCTGGTAGAATATGAAGAGCGCCTGCCTTTTGAACCTCAGGATATAGACTTAATTTATGGAGGTTTTGACAGGCAGGAGGTTGCCGCGATAACTGATTATGCTTCCGAAGAGGGTAAGATTCTGATTGGTGAACATAATATCTTTGGTTACCCCACCTATCTTGAACCGGAAGCGGCAGCAGGCCTGCAGGACCTTTTTGCAGTTAACTATGAAGGTTGGCTGGCCCGCTATTATGCAGACCTTAATGAAACAGCATACTGGATGAAGGAACTTTATACCAGGATTTATGGCCGGGAGTGGGATTTAAGTGGCGCAGGTATGGTTTTTGTCAGGGAAGATGTCACAGATCTGGGCTGGTATACGGACCTGGTAATTATTAAGCAGGATCACTTTAACGTCCCCTGGCCTGTTGTCACAAGCACAGACCACCGGCTGCTCGAGGGAGTAACCTCGCAGGCACCTTATCTTTACTGGGTTGAACTGCTAAATGTGAATGTCCATGACGAGAATACCGAAATTCTGGCATACTATGAATTGCCACTCAAAGATGATTCTTACGAAGCCCTGCGCACAAGGGGACTTCCTAAACGTTTTCCGGCCATGATCAGGCATGCTCCTCCCGGCAAAGCGGAAAGAATTTATTTTGCCGGTGATTTTGCCGATCAGCTTCCAGCCCTTCTACCGCCGTGGTTGACCGGTAGTGCAGGTATACAAAGGGTTTTTTCATATCTCCCCGGTCTGCCGGTAGAATACCGCTTTTATTTCCAGTGGTATGAACCGGTCCTGGGTAATATCTTGAATAATGCAGAAACAGGGGAGTAAACATATGGACGCAATGCTTCGAAAAGAAATATCACATCTTTCTATAGTTTTTAACCAGATTAAAGACGGGGTATATATTACTGATCCTGACCGTAGAATACTATTTTGGAATAAGGCTGCCGAGGAAATTACCGGGTACAGCCAGAAAGAAGTCCTGGGTAAGAAATGTGCTGATAATTTGCTGGTTCACACAGACCTGGCCGGTAATAAACTGTGCAGTACAGATCTCTGCCCCCTTCACAAGGCAATCAGCTTTGAGAAGAGTACGACTGAGCCTCTGGTTGTGAAAGCTCTTCACAAAAATGGAAACAGGGTAATGGTGGAAGTAAGCCTTGCGCCCCTGTACAGTGCTTCCGGTGAATTAATCGGAGGTATTGAAATATTTCGCGATGCTAGTGAAAAAATCGAGTTTGAAGAACAGAAAGCCCGTTTTTTTAGCTCACTTAGTCACGAGCTTAAGACACCACTGGCTAATATGCAGGGTTATCTGAAGCTTTTACTGGCTGGTGATGCAGGCGAAATCAATGACCTGCAGGAGGAGTTTTTAACTACAATATTTAAGGAAGAACAAAAGCTGGGCAGGTATATTGAAGAGCTGCTCGACATGGGGCGGTTTGAAGGAACTGATTATTCTTACCAGCGAAACTTGCTTGACTTGACTGACCTGCTTGAAAGCTTAGCAGACAGTTTCAGTGCTGAAGCAGTTAATAAAGGGCTTGACTTTAGCAGTAGTATAGAACCGGATTTAGCCCTGTTTGGAGACAGGGAACGCCTGTCCCAGGCCTTTAGCAACCTGATCGGCAATGCCATTAAGTATACAGAACAGGGTAGTGTGAGTTTAAAAGCGGTATTTTCTGAAGCTGAAGATGAAATTGTCATAACTGTCAAAGACAGCGGGATTGGTATCCCGGAGGAAGATCAGAAAGCAATCTTTGCAATGTTTTACAGGGTTGAGGATAAAGATGTTCGAAGCAAAGGTGGCACCGGGGTCGGACTTTATATTGCGGAAAGAGTAATTGGCCGTCACGGTGGGCGTATTGAGTTAGAAAGTAATCCCGGTAAAGGGACTACCTTTACGGTTTATCTGCCCGGGTTTATCAAGGCCCCGAGCAATAGAAGTATATAACACTAGATGTAACTATCCAGCCTGCAACCGCAATTGAGTATAGCCGGGTAGGGACTTAATCTTAATAATAAAGGAATGATTTAAAAGATGACGGAAAAGCAGGTAATCCTGGTTGCGGAAGATGATCCCGGCTTGAACCGGCTTATCTCATTTAAGCTGCAAAAAGAAGGTTATCAGGTAATATCGGTGTTTGATGGTAAGGAAGCTCTAAATGCTGCGCTGAATGAAAATATTTCTGCAATCACCCTTGATATTATGATGCCTTTTTTAGACGGGATCCAGGTTTTGAAAAGGGTTCGTCCGGTCAAGCCCGATCTGCCCGTAGTTGTTTTATCGGTAAAGAGCCGGGAAAATGATCTGTATCAGGCCCTCGAGTTAGGAGCGAACGCTTACATGACTAAGCCTTTTCAGCCGGAACAGCTGGTAGAGAAACTGAAGCAGGTCCTGGGGAGTAACTAAATGATCGATCCTTATTTAAGAATACTACTTTACATAATTTTCGCCCTGGCAGTAATTATCATCCTGCTGCTGCTGGTGATTATAACTAACCGATACCTGGTTTCGGCAAATCAGGCTAAGTTTAGGGCGAAAAAAGAGGAGTGGGAAGAATATTATTTAAACTATTTAAGCGGAGATCTTGATCTTGAAAAGGCTGCCGAATCGATCAAGGATGAAAAGCGGTATTATTGGCTGTGGAATTTTTTCGGCCCTTACCTCGATGTGCTTGACGGCAGCGATTTTGATAAAACCAAAGCTCTCTGCCGGGAAATCAGTTTAATCGGACACTACAGGCAGAAATTACAGCATGGCACAATATCTGAAAAAGCAACTGCCGCCCGGGTTCTTGGTGCGCTGCGGTGCAAGGAATCGATTGCTGTTATGATCAGCTTGCTGGACAGCAAGCATCAGCTCCTGGTCCAGGCGGCTGCCCTGGGCCTGGCCAAGTCAGGGGATAGGATGACTTTTTTCCCCGTTGCCAGGACCCTGCTTGATAATACCTTTTTTACCTATGAAGGAGCAACTGAGATACTGGCAGCCTATGGGAAAAGCGCTGCTCCTTTAATGGTCAGATTTTTGGAAGGAGAGACTGAGCTCTTACCTGGTGTGGCTGAGAATGAAAATTCGAAGAGCCAGAAAAAAGAATCTGACCCTAAAAAAGTAGATCCTTCTGCTTACAGCTCTGTAATGATTGATTTGCTGGGCTTTTTTAAATACCGCGAAGCGCTGCCTACCTTGCATCATTTGATAAAAGAAGCTGACCCGGAAACTATAGTCCATATTTTGAAGGCTTTTTTGAGCATCGGGGAGGTTCCCGTCAACTTCGATTTGAAACCTTACCTGGAGCACCGCTACTGGGTTGTCCGTAATTTCAGTGCCAGGGTATGGAAGCTAACCGGTGATCAAAGAGCCATTCCGCTCCTTAAAAAACTACTGGGAGACCGGAACTGGTGGGTCCGCTTTAACGCTGCTGAAGCATTGTATGAAAACGGACAACCCGGAATGGAAATACTAAGGATGAAAGCGAAAGGGTCCGAAGAAGATGCCGCTGCTATCAGCAGTTATGTTTTAAGCCGCAGAGGGGTGGAACTGCAAGCATGAGTACCTGGGCAATCATTCTCATTTTCTACAACATCTTTGTCATTTTCTACTTTATCAGCATTAACAGTTTTTACCTGCTGCTGGTTTTTCTTTCATACTTCGGGCTGCGCAGTCAGCGCAGTGTTGAACGGGCTACCGATCGGTACCAAACCTTTCATTCAGCCTTTTATAAGCCTCTGGCAATTATTATTCCCGCTTACAATGAAGAAGCCACCATTGTAGATACTGCGTACTCTGCCCTGGCCTTAAAATATCCTGAATACGAAATTATTATAGTTAATGACGGCTCCCGGGATGATACCCTGGCTGTGCTGGAAAAAGGATTTAACTTAAAAAAATACGCCCGCGATTATAGCAATGATATTCCCTGCGAAACTATTTGCGGAATATACAGTTCAAAGGATTACCCAAACCTGGTGATAGTGGATAAGGAAAACGGCGGCAAGTCAGATGCCTTAAATGCCGGGATAAATGTATCGCAGTTTCCGCTCTTTTGTAACATTGATTCTGATTCCCTAATTGATGCAGATTCTTTGTTAAAAACTATCGATCTTTTTGCCAGGGACTGGCGTACCGTAGCTGCCGGGGGAACGATCAGGGCTGCAAACCAGTGCCGGATTGAAGATGGCAAAGTAACAAAGATTAATCTTTCCCCGAAATTTTGGGTGCGTTTCCAGATTGTTGAATATCTGCGGGCCTTTTTATTCGGGCGTTCCGGTTGGTCTTCAATCGGGGGGTTGATGATTCTATCCGGCGCTTTTAGCATCTACAGGCGTAAGGCAGTTGTTCAGGCCGGGGGTTACAGTCTTAACACAGTTGGTGAAGATATGGAACTGGTCCTGCGTGTGCAGCGGGTTATGAAAAAGATTAACCGTGAATACAAAGTTGTCTTTTTAGCAGATCCGGTTTGCTGGACCCAGGTGCCCGAAAACTACCGCAGCTTAAAAACCCAACGCCGCCGCTGGCAGCGGGGTCTTTCGGAAAGTTTGTTTGGCAACTTCGAGATATTCTTAAACCCGCAGTATGGCTCGACGGGCATGGTCAGTTTCCCCTTTTTCTTTTTTTACGAGTTTCTCGGGCCGGTAATAGAAATAACCGGCTACCTGGTTTTTATTTTCTCAGTTTTTGCCGGAATTTTAAATCCGCCTTTTGTTATTTTGTTTCTGGGAGCAGCTGTTTTGCTTGGAATTCTTTTATCCACGTCAGCTTTGCTGATGGAAGAAATTTATTACCGCAGTTATCCCAGGCTGCGTGATATCCTGGTGCTGTTTGGCTATGCCATTTTGGAAAACCTCTTTTATCGTCAGATCCATGCCTGGTGGCGTTTTAGAGGGCTGCTTGACTTTTTATTCACAAAAAGGTCATGGGGAACCGTGGAAAGGAAGTCATTTTCAGAAAAGAAGCAGGCTGCAGAACAGGAAAGCTAAAGCTTATTGTAAATTTGAGGGTTTTTAGATTTCGCAAGCTACAGTATTCTTTACTGTAAGAAATAAAGCAAAGGAACACTTATTATGGAAATATATCTGCCAAAACATTTTAAATATGCAGCTTTGTACTTTGGCATTGTTCTGGTTGCTGTTTTATTTTCAGGTTGTCAAATCATTAATGCTGACAAAGAGAAAATAGTATTACCAGATGATGCGCACTATCAAGTCATAACCGAAACTGGGGCTGTGGTTGCTGATATGCTTGTTTCTGGAAGTGACTATTATCCGGGTGAGCCAGTTACAGTCAGTCTGATAATTGCAAATGAAGGCAACAAGAGAGAAGATTTCTGGGTTGGCTGCAGCATCAAAGATCCCCTGGGAAAGTGGTATGATTTACCAGCAAAAGAGGTTAATCTTGAGGGCGGGGAATTAACTTCTGTTGAATTTACCTGGGTGATTCCGGAGATAGAGACAGAAAAGCAGCTCTTAAGCGGACCGTACCTGCTGACCATGGCGGCCTGGTCAGATCATCCCGGTGAAGAAAATGCTGAAAAATTGGCTACCGTCAAGCAGGAAGAAGCTTTTTTTGTGTTCAGGTATATTGAAGAATTTTCCTCTTATAACGAGGAACTGTGGGAAAAAAGTAGTCACCCTTTGGGACTGGGTAATTTAGACCCTGATAATATAGAGATAGAAGATGATCTTTTGAAAATAACCCTTCCGGCCGGAACCTATGATGGTGGTCAGCTTGAATCGAGAGAGTTTGATCATCTATATGGGTCCTACCGGGCCAGTATCAAGATAGCCGATGCTCCCTCTTCCATTACCGGGTTCTTTTTATACCGCGCTCCGGATTTCTATCACGAAATAGATATAGAAGTAGTTAATGACTCTTCCGGCCGGGCCTGGTTTACCACCTATGCCGGCGGAGAGATCAGCAACACCAGTGAAAGATACTTTGGCTTCGATCCTACTGCAGATTTTTACGAATACCGCTTCGACTTTTATCCCGGTTCAGTGAGCTTCTATGTAGATGGTGAGTTAATCATAAGCTTTGATGACGGGCTAACCGATACCCCGATGAAACTGATGGTTAACTCCTGGTTTCCCGTCTGGCTGGAAGGAATCAAATCGGAACAGGACGCAGTCACCCTGGTGGACTGGATAAAATACTAGCGCCGTGTAAGGGCGTGTAAGGGGACGGTTCTTCCGACACACTTTTCGCTAGATATCTCGATAATACATTGAACAAATTAAATTAAGTGTGTCAGAAGGCCTGTCCCCTTACACCGTGTCAGGAGAACCGTCCCCTTACACCCCCAGAAGACGACTAATGCAAACTATTTTTACCGGAGGATTTTAATTCCGATCCGCGGTGCGGGATCACCTTTCTCACTCCGCCCCGCGGGTCGGGCACATCTCCGCTATAGCGGGGTATTACATGAATATGAAAATGAAAAACAGTCTGACCGGCGGCTAAACCCACATTTGAACCGATATTAAATCCGTCGGGCTCATATTTTCGCTGTAGGTACTCTTTTGTCTTAAAAATCAATTCGACCATAGCGCTATGTTCTTCTAATGAGGTGTCAAAATATGTTTCAACATGTTTTTTTGGAGTAATCAAAATGTGGCCTTCATTAACCGGGCAGGCATCATAAAATGCGATGGCCAGTTTATTCTCGGCAACAATGATCAGATTATCACGTTGGCAAAACACACAGTTTTCCACAAAAATCCTCCTTCATAACTGATTAAAGCAAATCATAACTGATTAAAGCAAATGACTTACCGGCTGGATTGATTGAATTAACCTGTTATCTACTATAACATATTGTTGCCAGCCGGAGGGTGTCTGGCCTATAATAATTTAAACCGGGGGATGTTATGAAAGCAGGATAATCCAAGACCGGCGGTGAATTATTAACGATAGGTTTTAAGGTAGTCTAACGAATCAATAGGTTTTAAAGGCTTTGCATTGATGAGGAGGTATTTATCGTGCTATGGCTGAACTAAGCAATGCAGAAAGATTTTTAAATGCATACTCCGAGCTTGAGCACGAGTTAAAAAGAATCCTTAATTTAAAGGATCATCGTCCTTTTACTGAACTGGTCAATAAAGGGGCCAGGGTAAATCCGGT
>PWEB01000297.1 GCA_003553305.1 Syntrophomonadaceae bacterium | reverse complement strand
TTTACTGAATCTCTTTTTCAATTATAGCACGGCTTTCTTCAAATAGCTTTTGACCATATTTCAAAACTTCACCAACTTCACGTTTATAATCTTTAGCGACCTGCTCATCTTTAATAATCCCCAGGTTAATACTGACATTATAACAAGCGCCCGTTACTCCGGACAGGGCTTGCAGGTTGGCAACTCCAAGATCAGTTATCGCTGAAGGATTTCCTTTTGCAGCGACCTCATTAATCATGGTCAACAAACGCAAACTTCCTCTTGCTGTTTGCATGGGAATTTCAGCAGCGTTGATTGCTGCTTTCTGGATAGCTTCTTTTCGTTCCGCTTTTTCCTGAACACCTTCTTTGGGCAGGCGATATGCTTCCATGACCTGGTTAAATGCAACAGTATCTTCATCCACAGCTTCTGACAATTTAGTGACCAAATAACGGGCTTCTTCGCCGGTTTCTTGCATAGTATCGACTAGATCACCAAGCTTATCACGATTTTGACTTAAGTTACAGTACATGGAAAGCAGGCCTGCTGACTGCGCGCCGGCCAGAGCGGCCACGCTCCCTCCCCCAGGGGCAGGAGATGAAGAAGCAACTTCGCGGACAAAAACTTCAACAGGAAGATCTTTTAACATAACCTAGTCTCCTTCATGTTCATTAATATTTATGCTTATAATTATAACAAGTAATCTATAATCAAGCCAATTCATCAAGAGCATCCTCACCTTTGGATATATCTTTAATTGCTTTTTCAACATCCGGCGCGAGAGGCGGTATTTCATGCCATTTTAAAATTTCTTTCAGCAAAGCGTTAGCGCTTTCGCCCAGAGTTTTGGCTCCTGCAGACTGCCAGTTCTGATAATTGTTACGGTTGAAAAGGTTGGTAAAGTGCATCTGGCTGCGAAAGTGCTCCATGGTATGGTGCTTGGTTATATAGCTGCCGCCAGGTCCAACCTGCTTAATTAAATCTTGGGCCAGAGTATCTGCATTAATATCTAACCCGCGAGCCAGATATCTTACTATGCCGGAACCTTCATTACATAAAACCAGGTATTCGAGACTGCCGGCCGTCCCGGCGCCGATATATCCCAGGTCGTGAATCAGGTTGCCACCGGCCAGGCCGTTCAGAAGAAGGTTAAAACCGGCCTCCATCCCCGCTTGTTGATCGAAAGCCTGGGCATCAGTACAGCCGGCCAGCGAAAAAGAGGGCAGCTTATAATATTGAGCCATCTGGATCAGGGCAGTTGCGCCGAGAAGCCCCTGGGGGTCTCCGTAGCAACATACCGTAGAAATCATATCTAAAGGCGGAGTGCCTCCCCCATAAATAAAGGGCGCCCCCATAGATTTAAGCTGATGCACAACCAGTCCGGACAATATTTCGGCATTAGCCACAACCAAAGCACCCGCTGTTGTTACCGGGCCGGTAGCTCCGCAAAGCACTGCTGCAGCATAAACAGTCGGGATTTTTTCCTCTGCAGAAGCAAGTAGCTTCTCAAGAGAGTTTTGGGAGTGAACTAATGGTGATGTAGGCTGAGCGTAGTGGATGATATAAGGCTTCTCCACCAGTTTCTCTTTGCCTCCGGTCACAAGAGCAGCCATTTTAATGATGTCCAGAAAACCCTCGCGATCATGAGCGTCAAATATAATCGGCTTGGTGCTGTTCAAGGTCATCGCTTCAAAATGGTGGCGATCAGATTTGGCCCCGGGCACATCTGAAGCTTTTGCCATGGACATTATAAAGTCAACATTATCAAGATAATCGGATACAATCGCTGCGTTTATGGTATCCTGCTTAACTGTGGGACGCCTTTCACCGGTTTCAATATCAATCGTATTGGGAGTATCCGAACCGGTGCCATAATAGATGTTATCTCTTTCAAGAGTCATAGCCCGGTTCCCATTCCGATCAAAAATTGATACTTTGCGAGGAGCGGTTTGCAAAGCCTGTTCAACCATCCAGCTTGGGATCTTAACCAGATCATCAGTAACCCGGGCCCCCGCACCATCCAGCAATTCTCTTGCTTCAGGCTCGCATATTTTTACCCCACACTGTTCAAGTATATCCAGGGTAGCCAGGTGCAGCTTATCTATTGAATCTGTAGTCAGGTTAAGCAGCCCCATGCGCCTGTTTAAATTCTTGTTGTCAACCATCTATCCTGCCTCCTTAAACGCTACATGACAGGTTAATTAACAAACTGCCATCTTAAATGTACTATTAATGTTTTTTTGCATTTTTATTATGAGTCCCGGTTTACTTCCCGATCCCGCCTGGAAACAATTTTTTTGATCTCTTTTTGAATATCCGCAGGGAGTTGAGCTGGTTTGTGGTTTTGCAGAATCTCGTTAACCCGGACGTTTGCCGCTTCACCAAAAGTTAATCCTCCATCAGCCAGCCCCCCCTCGTAATTTTTACGATTTAAGGTCTGGGGGAAATATAGTTCTTCACGGAAATGTTCCATAGTATGTTGTTCTGAGAGGAAATGCCCGCCCGGACCAATTGCTTCAATTAAATCAAGGGCCAGGTGCTCCTCTGAAACATCCACACCACGCAATAAATTTTTGACTGCACCGACTGCTTCGCTGCATAAAAGCAAGTGTTCTAAACATGAGGTCATCCCCACACCTATATAGCCGAGATTGTGAATCAGGTTGCCGCCACCGAGTCCTGCTGCAAGAAGGTTAAAACCTGCTTCCATGCCGGCCTGTTGATCAAAAGTATGCGCGTCAGTGCAGCCGGCCGTGGTAAATGAGGGCAGGTTATAGTACTGAGACATTTTGACCAGAGCAATACAACCCCGGTCACGTTCCGGCGCTCCGTATGAACAAATCGAAGTCCCCATATGCATCGGGGGGATACCTCCCCCGTAAACAAAGGGTGCACCTTTCGATTTAAGTTGATGAACGACCAGCCCGGAAAGTATCTCGGCATTGGCCACAACCAGGGCCCCACCGAGAGTCACCGGCGCAGTAGCCCCAAGCATCGGAGTAGTTGCATAAATGAGCGGGATACCTTCGGCAGCACAGATTAGTGTTTTTTCAAGCGCTTCAGCAGAGTGCATTAAAGGGGAACTCGGTTCAGCATACAGGGCCAGGTTAGGCCGTTCTCTCAATTTGTCTTTTCCTCCGGCAGCAAGAGCAGCCATTTCAATGATATGCTCTAATCCCCGGGCATTATATGCTGTAAACAGGATCGGTTTGGTGGTATTAAGGAGCATCGCTTCAAACTGGTGCACATCTGATGCATCAACAGGGACATCAGTAGCTACCCCTAAAGACATAGCAAAATCTGTGTTTTCAAGGGCATCAACGAGCAGAGCTGCATTGCAGTTATCCAGTTTAACAGGCTTCCTGCGTTCACCGCTTTTCAGATCGATTGTAAAATTCACTTCCGACCCGGTTCCATAGTAAATGTTGTCTTTCTGCATGGTCAGAGCTGCTTTACCGTCACGCGTTGACAGCGAAACAACGGAAGGAGCTGATTCAAGGGCCTGTTCAACGAGCCAGGAGGGTATTTTTGCCAGTTCTCCATCTACTTTTGCTCCGGCCCCTTGCAGTAGTTCGATCGATTCAGGCTCATATATTTTCACACCTACCCTCTTAAGAATGTCAAGGGTAGCATGGTGAACCCGCTGCAATTGATCTTCAGTCATCACATTTAAACCCAGCGTGCTTTGGAAAAGATTGTTAACATGCATTAGTCGGACTCCTTCTCCTCAAAAATTACCTTCTGACAGGGTAAAACTTAATCAATCTTCTCTTGATCCTTGATCTATTTTTTCCGCTGCATCAAGAACTGCCTCTTCAATCTGTTTGTATCCGCTGCAGCGGCATAAATTGCCTGAGATAGCCTCTTTAACTTCCACCGGGGTCGGATCTTGATTTACTTTTAACAGGGCATAAGCGGACATAACCATCCCGGGGGTGCAAAATCCACACTGAACAGCACCCTTTTCCACAAAGGACTCCTGGAGAGGATGGATTGTATCGCCATTAGAAAGGCTTTCAATGGTTTGAACCTGCTTACCCTCTATTTTAGCGGCCGGGATCAGACATGCATTGACAGGCTGGCTGTCAAGAAGGACAGTACAGGCTCCGCATTCCCCTTCACCGCAGCCTTCTTTGGTGCCCAATAGACCAAGCTGCCCGCGTAAAAGATGTAGTAAACTACCTGAGGGTTCAGTGTGTACTTCAACCAGTTCTCCGTTTAACTCAAAATTAATAGTCTGCTTTTTCATCAGGTCTCCCCTCCCTCTGCCGCGCATGCTCTTTGATAAGCTTCCTTGAGAACTCTTCCGGCCAGGGTGCCAACCAGGTGACGACGGTATTGCTCTGAACAGCGCAGCATACTGCCCCGCACCTCTACTTCTGCTGCTGCTGCTTCTTCCACTTTGGGCCAGATTTCAGGACCGGGAATAACCTCCTGCAGCAAAGCTTCAGTTTCGAAAAGCCTGGTCGGGGCCGGTTTAACCGGGGCCGCAACCAGGCGGACTGCTTCTATCCGACGGCCGGAAACACGGACCCGGGCTGCGGCATTAACAAGCGGCAGGGCGAGTGCCCGGCGAGGTGCAAAACGCATGAACGCTGAACCCTCACCCGCAGCGCATGACTTAAAAAGCAGCCTCCCTATTATTTCAGAACTGCTATCTATAGTTGACCGGTTGTACCCGGCATAGAGTTCTTCAACTGCTTCTACCCGGGTTTGTCCTGCAATGTCAGTAATAACAGCTTTCGCTCCCAGGGCTACCAGGGCTACTGCTGCATCAGCAGCCGGGGCCGCATTTGCCACATTGCCGCCGATAGTTCCAATATTGCGCACCTGCGGTGAACCAATCATGGCGCAGGCTTCGGCGAGAGCTGCTGCTTGCGACCTGATTAATAATGAACGGGCAGCAGAAGCATGGGTTACGGCAGAACCGATCGAGAGCAGTCCGCCGGTTTCTTCAAGCTGCGTTGTTTCATATAATCCTGCCAGGTCAACCAGCTCTGCCGGCAAAGTTTGTAAAAATAAATCAGTTGCCCCGGCAATTACCCGGGCTTGACCTTTGCTGTCCCGGAGAATCTGCAGGGCCTGGTTCAAGTCAGAGGCAATTATATAACTCATTTTGAACACTCCCCTCCGGACATAGCCTGATATACTTTTTCAGCAGTCAGGGGAAGCGCGGTAACCGGAACTCCAGCTGCATCAGCAACAGCATTACCTATCGCTCCAAGCACCGGAACCATTACTATTTCACCAAGCCCTTTTGACCCGAACGGTCCTTCAGGATCTTCGGTTTCAATAAAAACTTGATCGATAGCAGGAACATCAAGTGCAGTCGGGATTCTATAGTCAGCAAGTGAAGAATTGGCCACTCGCCCGCCTTCAAAAAGGTATCCTTCGTAACAACCCATCCCCAACCCCTGGGTTACCCCTCCGTAAACCTGGCCGCGTGAAGTTAGTAAGTTTACAATATGCCCTGAATCATGGACAGCCACAATACGATGCACAGTTATAGCACCCGTCTTCTTATCAATTTCCACTTCAGCAGCATGTGCGGCAAATGAATAGGCAACCGAAATATTACCGTAACTCGTTTCATCGTAATCACTGGCTGGAGGCACATACTTGCCTTCCCCAACCAGGTTTAATCCGCTGGTCTGATGGTGATAACCGGTCGCAACTTCAGTCAGCTCAATCAAACGTCCTGAAGCATTTTTCAAAAGACCGTTCTCTAAGCTTACAGGTTCTCCGCTAATCTCAGAGGCTTTTTGAATAATTGCCTTTTGCAATTCCTGGGCCGCTACCTGTACAGCCCGGCCGCCGATAGTTGTTTGGCGCATTGCCAGGGCACCCTGTGAAAAGGGAGTAACCAGGGAATCACGGGAATAAACCGTAATTTGATCCGGTTCTAAACCGAGCACTCTTCCTGCAATGCAGGCAAAAGCAGCATGCGCACCCTGTCCGTAATCCTGTTCGCCTGTAAAGACATTAACTCTTCCGTCAAGCTCGAGAGTAACCCGGGCTGAAGCTCCCCGGAAGTTTTTATTAGCAACCAAACTGCCATTGGCATGTATGCCAGAGCTAATCCCGTAACCCCGGCCGCTTTTCCGTTGATCCCACCCGATTTCCGATGCAGCCCTTTGCAAGCATTTGGTAAGTGCACAGCTCTTTATCTCGAGGCCATGCACGGTAGTATCACCAGCCTGGGTACAATTTTTCAGGCGCAGTTCAAGTGGGTCCATGTTTAGTCTTTTTGCTGCCTGATCCATTAACGATTCGCAGGCAAAATTTGCAGATTGGTTCCCGTAAGCCCGGTACTGAGCAGTAGGCACTTTATTGGTATAAGCCAGGCGGGCCCTGGTTTTAATATTAGGAATCCGGTAAACCGAGTCATTGCGTTCAGAAAATGTTTTCGAAACCCAGGGGGCCTGGGCGCTATAAGCTCCATTATCGGTAATTATCTCAGACTCGCGGGCCAGGATAGTCCCGTCCCGGCGCAGAGCCATTTTCAAATTTATTTCTGCTGCAATCATCGGGCGGCCAACCGTAAACTCTTCTTCGCGGGTCAACTGCATTTTAACCGGGAACCCTGTATGCATTGATAATAGTGAGGAAAGGATATATAGCTTTAGATTACCAAAAACCCTGCCTCCAAAACCACCGCCCATGACCGGACCGATAACCCGGACCAGGGAGGATGACAGGTTAAGAGCACGGCTAATTATGTCACGGACTAGATCCGGTGACTGCAGGGCGGTATGGAGGGTTACGCCATTGCCATATTCACTGACGGCCACACAGGCAATCGGTTCAAGATAAGCAGGGTGAACTGACGGCATAGAAAATGAATCTTCTACAACAAGATCAGCCTCTCGGAAGGCAGTATCCGGATCACCTCTGATCAGGTCTCGCTCCCAGGCGACATTGCCCGGAAAATCTTCATGCAGCTGCGGCGCCTGCTCATCCAAAGCTCCAACCGGATTAAAAACAGCAGGCAGAGGCTCATATTCAACCTTAATCGCTGCCATAGCGCGCTCTGCTGTTTTTTGATCAACGGCAGCAACTACTGCCACCTCATCACCGATATAGCGAACCCGGTCAACAGCTAAAGGCATCTCGTCATCAACCACAATCCCGTAAGGATTGCAATGCACATCCTGCGCACTGAGGACTGCTCTCACCCCCGGAATGGCTCTAGCGGCGGAAAGATCGATACCTTTAATCCGGGCATGGGGGTGGGGACTGCGTAATATTTTCCCGTAAAGCATGCCTGGAAATTCTAAATCAATCCCGTAAACCGCTTTACCGGTTACCTTGGCCCACACTTCAGGGCTTTGGTAGCTTCCACAACCGGAAATATTTCTTTCTGACCTATTTTGTTCCTGCTTTTTTCCCCACAATTGATTGGTCTCTCCTTATCGCTGAACTGCTTTAATCATGGCCTGCACATTTTCCATTTTAGCATCCATCGGCACATCACAGCCGGAGCTAAGAATAAATTCACCCCGGCGGCCAATCGCTTCAACCAGGCTTAAACAATAATCTTTAACTTCTTCAGGACTCCCCCTGGCTAAAAGCAGGGCCGGAACATCCCCCATTAGAATAAACTTGTCCTTTAATACTTTTTTTGCTTTAAGCAGATCGGTTGATCCATCAGTGTGAATAATCATCCCGGGAGGGAACTCTTTTAGATAGGGGAGATTTTTTGTCCAGTCACAATCCAAGTGCAGCATTACATTCAGGCCGGCCTGGTAAAAAGCATCGACCATTTTCCTTAAAAAAGGCAGGCTAAATTGTTCAAAGTGCCGAGGTGATATCAAGCTGCCGCAGGAGCGATGGGCAGTTATGACCACCGCGGGGTTTCCATAAAAGTAAGCTGCTTCAATTGCTCCCCCGATAAAATCAGGAAGCATCCCTTCCAGCGCAGCCATAACTTTTCCCGGCCGGACTAAAAGATCCTCGAAAAAATTAAACATAGTCCTCCCGGCAGTCAGAACTTCAAAAGGAGCGGTTACCGCAGCGCCGCACATTAGCTGGACATCTGCTTGTTTCCAGGCTTCCAGATCTTTGAGACCTTCTGCTTGTGAACTTTCGATAAAGCCTCTATGATCCTCAGAGCTAGCAATAGCAAAACGGGGCAGCAGGTGCTCTAAAAAACTATTCCAGCCTTGACTGGCAATGTAGTCGTAGTCTTCGACAAAAATTGTTTCTTCACATTCTTCAAACTGCCACATCGAAGTTTCTGGTAAATCTTGTCCGGGCAGGCGGATTCGGTTCGGAAATCCTCCAGCAGCATAAGAGAAAGGACTGGGCAGCCGACCAATCACAAAGCTGTCTGCGCCGGTTTCTAAAAAAGTCTCAACCACGGCATTACGTTTAACAATTGGATCATCTATAAAGCGGCGAGGAGAAACCCCCTGCCTGGCGGCAGCAAAAAAATCAAAGTAGAGAACTACCGGAATGCGTTCTGCGTTTAGGACAGGCCACTTTCCGGCAGTTTGCTGAGCTTTTTGTTGATCAGATCTAATCAATATTAATCCCTTCGTTTCAGATCCAGGTTTTACAAAGATTACTTAAGTAAAGCTTCAATCTTATTGACAATATCTTCAGAAAGAGCAGTGTTCTGATCCTGGAAAAGTATATCTTTAGCCTTTTCGCGAGCCAGTTCAAAACAATTTTTACTGCCCAGCTTCTCCCATGTTTCAAACATCATCCGGTTAAAAACTGTGGGTGACCAGACTTCGCTGCGGAAATGTCTCATGGTATGCTCCGAAGCCAGGTAATGCCCGCTCTGCCCGTTTT
>PWEB01000163.1 GCA_003553305.1 Syntrophomonadaceae bacterium | reverse complement strand
CTACCTCAACCATGCTTTCCCGCGGCCAGGGCGGGGTCAAATCAACTTCTTTGCCCTGGAAAGTAATCACTGCGCTGCCTAAAACTTTTTGGGCAATCTCGTAAATCAGGTTTTCCGTTATAGACATCATATCTTCATAGTCAGCATAGTTCTGGTAGATCTCAAGCGAGGTGAATTCGGGATTGTGAATGGTTGAAATGCCTTCATTTCTGAAGATGCGCCCAATCTCATAGACCTTATCAAGACCACCTACGAGCAGTCTCTTTAAATGCAGTTCAGTGGCAATCCGCAGATACAGCCTGATCCCCAGCGCATTGTGATAAGTAACAAAAGGACGGGCCAGGGCACCTCCAGCAATATTCTGCATGATCGGAGTTTCCATTTCAAGAAAGCCCCATTGATTTAAGAGCTCACGCATAGTTTGGATAATTTTACTACGCTTAATAAAAGTATTCCGGACTTCTTCGTTAACAATCAAGTCAACATAGCGCTGACGATAACGCAAATCTACATCTTTAAGCCCATGCCACTTTTCCGGAAGTGGTCGCAGCGCTTTAGCAAGATAAGTATAATCGTTCACTTTTATAGTGACTTCACCTTTGTTGGTGCGGAAAATTTCTCCGCTTATACCAACAAAATCACCTATATCAACCAGCTCAAAAGCTTCATATTTCTCCGGACCGACCTGATCAAGGCGCAGATAAATCTGGATTTGCCCCTGGTAATCCTGGATATGCGCAAAAGTAGCCTTGCCGTGGGAGCGAATGCTCATCAACCGGCCGGCGATTGTCACTGCCTGGCCCTCGAGGGTATCAAAGTTGTCAATAATTTCTTTAGAATAATGATCGGCTTCGAATTTAGAACCAAATGGTTCAATGCCCCTGCTTTTTAAATCCTCCATCTTGCGCCGTCTGACTTGTAATAGTTCGTTTAACTGTTGTTCCTGCTCCATCTTTGCAACCTCCATCTTAACTCAATTTACATCTTCGATCCGGTACTTCAAAGTTCCGGCGGGTGCTTTTACTTGCACTTCATCACCAATGGTGTAACCCATTAGTGCACCACCGACCGGCGATTCGTTGGAAATCTTCTTTTCATTGGGATCAGCTTCAGCAGTGCTCACTATTGTGTATTCATGTTCCGTGCCTTTAATTAAATCTTTTACCTTAACCTTTGAGCCGAGAACAACATGATGATCTTCGTCTTCACCTTTTACCAAAAGCCGGGCCCGGCGCAGCATTTTTTCTAAAGTAATAATCCTGCCCTCTACAAAAGCCTGCTCGTTTTTTGCATCCTCATATTCGGCGTTATCGGTTATATCACCGTATGAGATAGCTTCCTTAATCCGATCAGCAATTTCTTTACGCTTGGTCGTTCTTAAATGATCCAGCTCTTTTTCCAGTTTCTCTAAACCCTCTTTAGTTAATAGCAATTCATCGTTATTATTCACATGCTCCTGATTTTTAGCCATATTCTTTTGCCTCCTTATCTGGATAAATTCAAAAATGCATCTTCATGGTATTTTTATTGTGTATGATTATTTCAACGCTTCAAGGCGGTTAATATAAAGATCGGCTTCATACCTCAACAAAGCCAATAAAGATAAAATTAGTGTCAAGTTTGCCTTGACACTTTTAACAGTCAATCCTCAATTTTGAGGTTTATTATAAGGCGTTCACCCCGGCTTGTCAAGGAATTTCACCGGTTGAAAAAAGACTTTCTATTTATATAGATCTAATCTCCTGTTACAGCTCCACCACTCTCGGTTTGAGGTCAAGTTCTTCAAGCAAAACATGGTACTGGGCTTCACTCAGTTCTTTTTTACCATCAGCCATGCAAACGAGCAGCGCTTCCATAACATTTGTGCCGAAGGAGCGTCCCTCCATTTCTGGAGTAGTTGTAACCAGGGTTTTTAATTTGCGCTTCCGTAAAAATTCAACATCATCGCTGGTCACGGTGTTGGTCACGATCATTTTTCCGGGCAGTTCTTCGGGCATATAACGGTGGATAAAATGAAAATCTCCGGCAATTATATCATTTTCATGGAAATAGCGGGTATAGCGCGGTTTGTTTATCGACTGCTTGCTGCCGGTGGGATAAATCATCGTAAACGGAAGCTGACCGACCAGCGGAGCGAGGACCCGGGCAATGGCGGCCAGGCTTTTCAGCGTATAAAGAGGAATAGGAAGATTAAGCACATACAGCAAATCACCATAAGTCATTTTACAGCCTGCTTTTTCAAAAGCCTGGGCCATACCAAGCCGGTCCATGGCCGACATCAGTAAAACCTTCTTTGGTGTTTTGAATATATCGCTTTGCTCGTTTAGTTGATCTATTGAACGGCGTTCGAGAGTATTTTTAAGGCCGGATCCGTCTACAATCGGTGTCTTTTGAGCAGCATTGAAGATTCGTCTGGAATCCCTGAATTCATAACGACGATCAACAGCGTAAATATAAAGATCCATTCCACCAAGGCCAAAGGCATCTACATTACCATCAAGTTCTCTGATCTTCTCGATCATTTTCCGCATGTCACCGTCAGTGCCTATTCTTTCAATTTTATACTGCTCTCCCTTTAGCTCTACTGTTACAGCATGATCTCTCGTAGAAGAACCGAGGCTAATTCCCACTATATGTTTCAATTTTTTTAACTCCTTTCACTGCTTTTCCAAAACCAGTTCTAAGGTATTTTTAAACTGCTCAACATCAACAAGGCAATCCTTCCGGATAGGGGAAGAGCCCAGGTCAATATAAACAATCTGTATATCAAGCAATGCTTCAGAAAGCTGATACCATTTTTCAGATGAAATCATGATCAGGGTATCAAATTTACGTAAATGGGCGATTAACTCAAACATACGGTTGAAGAAATCAAGGGCCTGCTTATCACGGACCATTTCCCACCGCTGCTGATCGGTAAGTAGAAGATAAAAATCGAGACCGTATGAACGGCAAATATCTGAAAGTTCTTCTGTATTGGAAAGGGGAAAACCAATCACAGCCACCCGGTTCCCCTTGCGAATCTCCCCAATCGCTTCAATCCGAGAAATAAAGCTGCGGTCCAGATGGAGGCGGTTAGCTGCTTCCTGCTGAGACAGCCCCTGCTCACGCAGCTCCATAGCCCTTTCGACAAGCCGGTTGGCCTTGTCCAGACTAATCATTTTTTCCCCGATGCGAAATATCCGTTCAGATTGCAAAGTTCTTCATCCACCCTGGCCGTTTATATTTCTAATGGTGCTTTGTAGCCACTTTATAAAACGTTGTGCACAATATTGTGATCGGCTTTATTTTACTACTAAAGGTGGCAAGTAGCAACAGTAGACACCTTTCCCCCTGCAGGTAATAATTACAAGTGGGGACGACCTTCTACAGGTTAATATGCTTAGAAAAAATTATAGATGCTTTAAGGTATGGCAAAACTCGCGAAGAATACCTTCTGTTTCTTTTGCACTTGTGGTCTGCACCAACTTCCTCCTGGCAGCGGCGGCTCCTGGCAATTCCCTGATGTACCAGGAGGCATGACTGCGCATTTCCCGCACTGCAGCTGCTTCACCTTTCAGATCACTAAGCATAGCTAAATGCTTTAAGACCATTTCTACAATTTCTTTGACAGAAGGCTTCTCAGGAAGGGGTTTGTTTTTAAGACCGGCCAGAATCTCTTTAAAAATCCAGGGGTTCCCCTGGGCAGCCCGGCCAACCATAACTCCGTTACAACCGCAATATCTAAACATTTCCTTTGCTGATTGGGATGAGTCAATATCACCATTACCAATGACCGGGATCGATAAATTTTCCTTAACCTGCCTGATTATAGACCAGTCTGCCCGGCCCTTGTAGCCCTGCTGAACAGTGCGACCGTGGACAGTAACCGCTTTTAAACCGGCTTCTTCGGCCCGGGCTGCAATATCCAAAACAGTAATATTCTGCTCATCCCAGCCTTTACGCAGTTTAACTGTCACCGGACATGCTACTGCACCGGTAATCGTCTTAAAAATTTCACTGGCCAGTTCAGACCGGCAGAGCAAAGCCCCTCCTTCACCATTACGCGTTATTTTAGGGGTCGGACAGCCAAAGTTAAGATCAATAAAATCTGCTCCGAGGGTTTCAAGCTTTTGGGCTGCCTGGGCCATGATCAATGGATCTGAACCGAAAATCTGAAAGCCAATCTGTCGTTCTTCGTCAGTAAAGCAGAGCAGATATTTTTGACGGCCCGGATTATAGATAAGCCCCTTGGCGCTGATCATTTCAGTATATAGAAGGGGGCAGCCCTGCTCCCTGGCCAGCAAGCGAAAAGGATGGTCGGTTATACCGGCCATCGGAGCCAGGGCAAGACCCGGGTTAACATCTATTGAACCTATGGTAAGCGTCAATTAGGGTTTGCACTCCATCTAGTTTTCAGACTAGGCGCCAACATTCACATTTCGGGATCGGCGCTGTTCCATCATGTCTACAAAAGCTTCTAACCTGGTCTGCACCCCGGCGGTTCCGGTATGCTCATCAATGAAAAGGGTTAAAACCGGGATGTCATAATCTTTGCTTAACCGGGAAACCAGGCTTTTGGCAACAATTACAGGGATACAGGAAAAGGGCGCTAACTGGATTACTCCGTCGTAACCCATCTTGGAAAAGCGGATTATATCACCAACACTGTTTTGACCATGCCCGCCAACTTTTTTAAGAGAGATAGGGCATAGCTAACCGGCGGCTGCCTGGATCACCTTTAGTAGAGAGTAGGTCGGGCCGCGTATAACTGATCAAATAGATACTACGCTGTATTTCAACTCCCATGTGCGCATAGGTTGCTTCCATCTTGACTAACCCTCCCCGGAAACAAATAGGCGGTTAGCTTAGATAACGACAGGCTAGTTTTTTGAGAAAAGCGGTTTTCAATTGCAGGCTGGCCACGTCAGTACGTTCATTTCTGCCGTGAATGGTTTTCCTGATTTGCTCATCAAAACCAGGAGCCATGTGAGCGATCCCGTATGAAGGAAGACCGGAACTTCGTAAAAACTTAGAATCAGTTGACCCGGCTGAAACTACCGGCAGGCAGATAGCGTCATCACCGGCCTGGTCAATAGTAATCTCCTGCATTAAGCGGTAAAAAGGATCTTCTGCGCTTGAAAAAGTCGGGGAGCGGTATTCATTAAAGTCTATTTCGATGTCTTTGTTGATAATCAGGCGCAGTTCCTTCTCTACGTATGCAAGGTCCTGCCCGGGCATAATCCTGATATCGACATCAGCTTCACAGTAATCGGGGACAATGTTTGTCTTGCTTCCACCCCTGATCGTATTCGGGGATACCGTCATGCGCGTCATCGAGCGTAAAGATTCAAGAAAGGCAAGTTCTAAAGGCATCTCTTCAAGCAAGTTGTCTACTTCATCCGGACCTAGCGATTCAACAGTAATCCCACAAAGCTCAGCCAGATTTCTGAGCAATTTTTCTACCTCTGGGATCAGAATTACTTCCGACCGGTAATTATTGAGACGGCTGACAGCCCGGGCCATTTTGACCACTGCATTGTCTGCTAATCCAGGAAGCGCACCGTGACCGGCAGTCCCGCGCGCCTTCAGGGTACACCAGGCCGTCCCTTTTTCACCAACCTGCAGAAAATAAATCAGCTTATCGTTTAACTTAATCGGGTGGTCTGCCCCTTCGTTTACCGCATAATCAGCTTCAATTTTTGAAGGGTGATTTTCGAGCAAATATCCAATACCAAGCCGTCCGCCCTTTTCTTCGTCTGCGGTTGCCGCTATAATCAACTCGCCCTTCAGGGGAACCTTTTCATCAATAAGCTGCAGGGCAGCTGAAACCTGGGCAGCCATTAAATCTTTACAATCAAGAGCGCCCCGCCCGTAAATCAACTCATTGTCAATTTTACCGGAAAAAGGTTCAAAATCCCAGTCCTCTCCGACCGGGACAACATCAGCGTGTGACAAATAAAGAAGTTTTTTTGAACCGGAATTAGAACCAGGGCTGGAACCAAGCCGAACGATAAAGCTGCCTCGTCCTTCTTCCGGCTCGATTATTTCACCCTGGACCCCGGCCTCTTCAAATAGTTGTTTTAAATACAAGGCCACAGCAGTCTCGTTTCCTGGTGGATTAGAACTGTCAATACGAATCAGGTCGCTTAAAATTTTTTCCGGAGCAATAGCCAAGCGAGGACCCCCCTTTGGTTTTACCACTTTCAGTTAAATATATTGATTGAACAGCGACTGGAACACGATTACTTCTCTTTTACCAAATGACAGGACACGAGATGGTCAGGCCCGATTTTTTTCAGGGCCGGAATTTCTACAGAACAGATCCCCTCGGCTAAAGGACAGCGGGTATGAAAAGTACAGCCCGGTGGCGGGTTAGACGGACTGGGCACATCTCCTTTGAGAATAATCCGTTCTTTCTTGGGCCCCGTCTGCATAGTTGGCACCGCTGAAAGTAGAGCCTGTGAATAAGGGTGCAGTGGTGAACTGTAAAATTCCTTTTTAGGAGCTTCTTCAACAATTTTCCCCAAATACATTACCCCGACCCGGTCAGCCATGTGTTTAACCACGCTTAAATCGTGAGAAATAAACAAAAATGTCAAACCGAACTTTTCCTGCAGACTTTCAAGCAGGTTTACTATCTGCGACTGGATGGAAACATCTAAAGCTGAAATTGGTTCATCAGCAACTATAAATTCAGGTTCAAGAATTAAGGCCCGGGCGATCCCCACCCTCTGACGCTGTCCACCGGAAAACTCGTGGGGATAGCGGCGATAATGGTGACTGTCAAGGCCGCATTCTCTTAAAACTGACATAACCCGATCGCGGCGCTCCTGGGCCCGGGCAATCCCATGCACTTCCAAGGGCTCACCAATCGCTTCCCCGATACTCATTCGCGGGTTAAGTGAACTATACGGATCCTGAAAAATAATCTGCATTTCTTTACGCAAGCTGCGCAGTTCTTCTTTGCCAACAGCCAGCACATCTGTGCCCTTATAAAACACTTTGCCCCCGGTTGGATTGAGCATTCTTAAAATAGTCATACCGGCAGTAGACTTCCCGCATCCTGATTCACCGACCAATCCGTAGGCCTCCCTGGAATGTATACGCAAATCGATGCCATCCACAGCTTTAACATAACCGGTTATTTTTGAAAAAACTCCTGTCCTGATCGGAAAATACTTTTTTAATTCTTCTACTTCTATGATTGGATTCGGGGTTGCCATTTACTTCACCCCTTCTGCTTTCTGCTTCTGATAAAGCCAGCACCTAACCTGCCGGTTAGGTTTAGGTTCCAGTAGATCAGGCATTTCCCGGCGGCAAACCTCCATCACTTCCGAACAGCGAGGATGAAAAGCACATCCTGCCGGCATATCCGCTGGATTGGGGACATTGCCCGGGATGAAATCAAGCAGTTCTTTTTCTTCTTCAAGCTTCGGTTTAGAATTTATCAGCCCTGCAGTATAGGGGTGCAGAGGCTCATTAAACAAAGATTCAACATCTGCATCTTCGACGATCTTCCCTGAATACATGACCACAACGTGCTGGGCCATTTCGGCAATCACCCCAAGATCATGGGTGATAAAAATAATAGACGTGTTGATCCTTTCTTTTATATCCCTCATCAATTCAAGAATTTGGGCCTGTATAGTTACGTCAAGTGCCGTAGTCGGCTCATCGGCAATAAGCAGTTTAGGATTACAGGAAAGAGCCATTGCAATCATCGCTCGTTGGCGCATTCCACCACTTAATTGGTGCGGATAGTTGTCAAGGACCGCCCTCGGGCGGGGAATGCCGACCAGCTCAAGCATTTTAGCGGACTCGTCCCAGGCCGCAGAACTATCAAGACCCTGATGAAGACGGATCGCTTCGCTAACCTGGTCGCCAATCTTGTAAACAGGGTTTAAGGAAGTCATCGGTTCCTGAAAGATCATAGCAATATCATTGCCCCTGATCCGGCGCATTTCTTTGTCATTCAGGGTAAGTAAGTCCTGATCTTCTAAGCAAACCCGGCCTCTTTCAATTTTACCAGGCGGGTAGCTAATCAACCGCATGATGCTCAAAGAAACCACGCTCTTACCGCAACCTGATTCACCAACCAGGCCAACGACTTCCCCGGGTCTGACATTAAAAGAGACTCCATCCACAGCCCGGATCACGGCATCATCAGCATAAAAAGTTGTCTTTAAGTCTTCTACTTTAAGCAGGTATTCCATGGGTAACCTTCCTTTGTTTATTTAAAGTTTCCCAGATTACTATATCAATAGCCTATTTATACTTCCTTCCCCGAGGGTCTAGGGCGTCGCGCAAACCATCACCAAGCATGTTAAAGCCAAGAACCATTAAGAAAATGGCCATGCCTGGAAACAATGTTAAGTAAGGTGCTGTGCGCATATATTCTCTTCCCCTGCTCAGCATTGACCCCCATTCCGGATCCGGAGGCTGCGCTCCCAATCCCAAAAAACCGAGTCCGGCAGCCCAGAGTATAGAGGTAGCAATTCGAAATGTAGACATCACTATAATCGGGCCTAAGCAATTGGGCAGAATATGGCGGATAATAATCCTGGCGTCACCGATCCCAAGCGACCTGGCTGCAGCAACATATCCTTCTTCTTTTACAGAGAGGACTGATCCACGCACCAGGCGGGTATAGATCGGTATTGTAGAAATACCAACCGCAATCATAACCTGTTCTACTCCGACACCTAAAATTGTCACCACCACGATAGCAAGCAGGATACCGGGAAAAGCAATTAAAACATCAATAAACCGCTGAACAAATAAATCGAACTTCCCACCGT
>PWEB01000049.1 GCA_003553305.1 Syntrophomonadaceae bacterium | reverse complement strand
GGGACAATCGGTAGATCATTCCAGGAAGCACAATCGCAGTCAGGTGATACATTCATAATAAAGTTTATAAAACTGCTTTTCAATTTTTTCCTTTTTACTACTCCCCAGGCGTATTCAGCAGTTTTTTCTTGGATCACGGTTTCATCAGTTTTCCAGTTGATCGGTATTGCTCCGGAAGGACATAATGCCACACACTCTCCACAACCTATGCACAATTTATCGTTAATATTTGCTTTATTGTTTTCAATCCTGGAAATTGCATTTTCCGGGCATCTTTCAATACAGACTCCGCAGGCAATACATTTTTCTTCATCCACCTTCGGGATCAAGTCAGAATGCATAATCTGTTTGCCGGCCGGACTTCCGCAGCCCATCCCGATATTTTTTAACGCCCCGCCAAAACCAAACAGGTCATGCCCTTTCACATGACTTATGGTAATTACAGCATTAGCATGATGTACAGCGCTGCTTATTTTTACACTTTCTAAGTGTTTTCCGTTAACAACCACCTCTTCGTAATCTGCTCCTTTTAAACCATCAGCTATAACAATTGGTGCACCTACAGTTTCATAAGCATACCCATTTTTAAGAGCAGTTTCCAGATGATCTACTGCATTATGCCTTTTCCCTCCATATAATGTATTAGCATCTGTTAAAAATGGTTTGCCACCTTTTTCTTTAACCATATCAACGATAACCCTGATAAGCGGTGGTGGCAGATAAGCAAGATTACCCAATTCTCCAAAGTGGAGTTTTACGGCTACAAGATCGTTTTCTTCAATTACGTCAAATAGACCGGCCTTTTCGGCCAGCTGTCTGGTTTTGTCTAAAAGGTTTCTTCTGCTGTCTGTAGTCATGTCTGTAAAATAAACTTTGCTGTTCAAATTACCTTCTCCCTTCCAAGCTCAAAAATTCTTGCTGATCAGACTTTAAATCACTATGCTGTTACCAGCAGCCTAAGCATTTACATACAAAATGAGATCCGCCTGTGCCAAGTTCTCTTTGCCCCTTTTCTTTAATAACTTCCCAGACCATCACTCCACAAAAATTAAATTTCCTTATTATTTATAAACACTGCTATTATTTATAAACACTGCTTCACTGATCATGATAATAACCCGGGCAAATTTCCAATTCAAAGTGATTGCCCATTAATGATGTGGTATGTTTTAAATTATCCAGCTACTTTTTTGACTTCTTCATCTAAACCCTCTATCCTTTTTAAGGAAGGAAATTATCTTATGCTTAACACTATCGTAGATGTCTTTAATTCCTGCGGCATAGAGTGCATCCCTGCTTTTGCGAAGTGTTTCAAGGGTGGTAGATTCAATAGCATTCCATAACATGTCCCTGTCCGGGGTATCTAAGAAATAGCTCAGCTCAACCTGGTATGCCCCTTTATATCTTCTTCCCCCTCCATTGGAAGTAATCTGTTTAATAAATTTGTTCAAATCAACAGTATTGCTCTTTGTCCTCAGGGAAACATCAAGATACATCTCACCCTTGTTATGATCTTCAATAACAGCAAAGACAGCCACTGTGTTGTGATCTGTCTTTTCAAGGATCATGTCAGCAGTTATAGCGATCGAATCCCTGTTTTTTGCGTCTATGTAACCTGTCCCATAAAATGCCCAATCCTTGTAAACGACCTCATTTCCTTTTGCTTTATTGTAGTATAGAAACGTTTCAGGTGAAATGGGCATGCTGCTTATCTCCTGCAGTATGCTTTTGTCTGCAAACTCTAAAAGGAAACCTAATGCTTCAAGATCAAGGGAGGTTATGTGGTTATATTTATCAGTATCTGTCTGTAATCCGAAAGTCAGAGCTGTGGCCATTGCAGTCAAGTCCTTTTCAGAAAAAGCAATATCTAGATTCTTCAAGATGAGAGCCACCAGAGTACTTGTTGAACCTGCGTCTGTTCTAATCAGGGAAAAGTCCGCCTTTACCGAGTTGGTTGATTCACCGTGATGGTCTAGATGTGCAGCGCATGGAATACTGTCACCGATATATTCAATCCGGTTACTCTGAAAATCAGGCACAATATAGGCATTATATTTTTCAAGGTTGATGTCTTTGCCAAATATCACCGGAATTTTCAGCCTGTTTGTAAAAGCCTGGTTTTGAGGTAAAGATAAGCTCTTTTCTGTAATAATATCTGATTCTATTAAGTGGTATTTTAGGATCACTTTTATGACATAGGCTGAAGCAATGGCATCAGGATCCGGGGACCCAGGAATATAGATAACTATAGAGCTGTATTTTGAAACTGCTTCAACGAAAAGTGCTGCTGTTTTATTCATCATCGTTATATATAACTTTCAATAATCTCCCTTCGCATCAGAGGTGCCACCTGGGCCCCTCATTTGTATCTTCCAGTACCACCCCGGTGTCTTGCAATAAGCTTCGAATATGATCCGCTGCCGGCCATCTTTTCTCCCGGCGATAATGTTCACGTAAATCAACCAGTTTATTCACCAGGTCATTAAACATGGGAGGAATGACCCTGGCAGACTGGTCAACACCTGTCCCGGCAAGTACAATCATCTCGCGGAAGAGCTCCCGGCCCTGTGACACAAATTCAGGGTTCTCCAGATCGAGCTGAGCCTGCCAGAGCACTCTGTCAGCTTCAAGTAACTGCGTAGTTATTGAGGCCAAATCGTTTTGCTCAAGGGAGCGGTAAAAGGCTTTTTCAATGATATGCATTTGATCCCAAAAAGACCGATCTGTTTCTAAAGCGCTCTGCGAAGATGAAGGTGTGATGGGCTCAGACCATGGATCGGTATCCCGGCCGTCTAAATCACCAAGCAGTTGTTCAAAGGCAATCTTTTCACCACGCGCATAGTGCTGCTCTGCCCCGCGTCGCCTGATTGTTACCCGGCCGAGACCTTCCACAACAGCTTTGCGGGAAGAAAAATCTATTATACAAGCCGTGTGTTCATCAAGACCAAGAATCGTTGTATCTGGAGGCAGTTGAGCCTCAAGTGCGCGGAAACGCTCATCACCCATATAACAAAACCGGGTATCATGGTTACCCCCCTCTGCATTGTTCCAGTGGGGAATCACGACCAGTTCCAGACCAAGGCTTCCCAAAATATTCAGACCTTCAAGCCAGTGCAGCTGCTCACCCACCTTATATATTTCATATACCGGAAGTGTATGACTGCCCACGGAAAGTGCTGCGGCACTGGCAGCGACAAAACAACCACCTCTTGTAACCATCGCACTTAACAAAGCGGGGACAGGTGTTTCTTTCAATTGACGGACAGTATAGGTCGGGCTGCCCGGTCCAATCAGCACAAAACCTGCTTCGCTAAGTTGGCGGTAAACCTTATCAGCCTCCATTGAATTTGCAAATTCGGCTGATTTAAAGGAGGCAATCTCCATGTTGTAACGCACCTGATGCTCAAAAAACTTAACCGCCCGGTCAGCAATCAGGTCAACATTACCCTGAAATCCAGCAGGCGTATCCAGAAACAGAACCTTATCCTCAGCCTTATTCCGGGATAGAAGCCTCTTATGGATCTCAACCATGGTTCCCGATAACTCACCGGAACCAATCAAAGCGACCGTGCCCCGCACTACTGCCATCTCATAACCTCCTGGTCAAATTAGTACTTCGACTTCGAATAAATTATTCCTTTATCGGAAAGGCTGTCCATAAACCACGGTGCACCTGCGCTGGGTAGAAGCAATCTTCCAGTAGATTAGGGTTTTGAAAATCAATCAGTGGTTGACAACCTGCCAGTATGATATAATTTGTTCTAAACCAGCCTTAAAGATTTTAGAAAATCCTATGTGGTCGGTATAATAAAATCGGGGATATAAACGAAATGTTGATTAAATCAAATAGCAGTATTGACAGGATTCTATTTAGCATAAAACCTTTACACATTATAACTGGTTTTTTCATTTATTTACTGATCTGTTTTATAGCTATCCTGCTCTTTGATGTTTTTAATGTTTTTGGAGTACGTTCGTTTTTAGAGGCAGCAGACCTGGGCGCACCTGCAGTTTGGTATCATCTCTTTAGTGCGCGAAGTCCCACTGAATATTTACAGTGCCTACTATTAGGCATATTACTCATTACATGTGTTTATATTTCAGGACGGTTGACAGAGTTGAAAAATAACAGATTAAGCTATTTCTGGTTTCTTATCGGTATTTTAGCCTTGATTTTGCTTATAGAGGAAGGGGCTGATTTTAGTCGAAGATACCAAACCATAATGGAAATTATTATCCCTGGCTCGTCATTTATTTCTAACCGAGCTTTTATATTCTCATTTTATATGTTAATAGCCCTGGCTCCGTTTTTCAAGTATTTTAAAGACATCTATCCTTATAGAAAATCATTTTGGTTCCTGGTAGCAGGGTTTTTAGTTTATGGTTTTGCTGGGATCCAATCAGTCTTTTTAGGTTTTTTTGGCCTTTCACGTACTCCTTTAGGCCTTTTCATTCTCTATGATTTACTGGATGGTGTTTTACACTTCCCGCTTAGCGCAAATTATCCTACAAAAGATATAATTGCATTTTTGTTTGTGGACTACGTGCTAGAAGAACCCATTGAATTACTTGCTATATGTCTATTATTATGTTCAATATTTTCTTTTATATCCGCTGTTTATAAGCGCAACAATAAAAGTCAATTCCCCCCTGGCTAGTTAAATCTGTCTGTTAAAAACAGCTTTCAACCGTCCTCTGCATACCCAAATTCGGCCTCCTGCACTTGCTCTATTTCTTCCCCGAGCGAATGCTGCTAATCATTAACCAGACACCAACAGCTATCAAGGCTACAATCCATAGATAGTTTAGAAGGTCAAAACATTCAAGCCACTGATCTGATGTCACGAGGCCGACAAAAGCACCAAAAAGTATTAATCCGATAGCTGGGTAAAGCGGCCAAAAGCGATCACCGCGGCCAGGTTCTTTGAACCAGTAAGTGTGAACTATGAAAACTGCCAAAAAACTTAAGCCCAGCAGCAGAAAAAAGATACCCGGGTTTACCCCTTCAGCTCCGGCGCTTTCCTCCAATGCGGCAAAAGAAGCCACAGCCAGCAAGATAACCCCGGGAATCAGGAACCCGACATAGCCGTATTCCTTGCGTCCGCCAAGTATCACGTAAGCAGCAATAAAACCAAATCCCAGCATAAAAAGAAAGCTCAAACCCGGAATAACACCAATTTGACTTAAAAGCATTACGAATCCGGCTACAATCAAAATAATACCGACTTTGAAATTTTTTGTCACGTTAACTCTCTCCTATCAATGACATGTTAGCTTTAGCTTGATTATTTTACACCCCAAACTAAATTGAAGCAATATTTATTTTTGAAAATAGCTTTTTCGGTCTTTGACACCAAGCTAGATATTAGAAGGGAACTCACCCAAACCCAAAATCCGCGCAACCTTATAGTAATTGATTTAGGCAGCACTGGAATTACTGTATCGAACGGTAAATCCCATAATGAACTCTTAAATATTGTCGGGTGGAACAGCAGCACCTGATTGGCTCATTAAGGATATGAATGCATTTTTGCAATCATAATTCTTATAGAGCATAATTTTGGCCAATAAAAACGAGGCGGCTTTCCCACTCTCTGGAAATTGCCAGGGGAGGTATTTTTATGGCGTTTATTCTAATCCAAGGCTTGCTGCTAGTTTTGCTTCATGTTCGAGGTTGTTCTCTTCCCAAATGTGACCGGTTAGTTGATCATTGTCAAACCAAAGATACAAAGCTATCAAAAATGAATCGTTTTCTAATCTTTTCATGCCATGGATCCTGCGCATTTTACCGCTCGTTGTTATAACATACCCAGTTAAAGTTATGAACAAGTCATTAATGCTCCGGGCTGGATCCAGGTTAGTAAAGGATAATACATTTGGAACATCCCGCTTAGGATTGATGCTTTTAAACTGTTTCATCGCTTCATAAATATGCCTGGCAATTGAATTATAAATTGGATCTACATTTTTCCATCCTAAAGCAGTAAGTTCAATGGTTTTTTCTTCCAGATAAAAGATTAGCTCAGTCCCCGAATATACTGCAAAATCGACAGTTTTAGTATCACTTTCCGGGATCTTTACTACCTGCAATCCCCTACTTTCAAAATATTCTTTAACATTTTTTTCTCCTGCTTTAGCCATGATAAACTCCTTCAGTAATCTTGGGAGATAAAAACCCACAAACATTTTTCCATCTGCCTGTTTGCAATACGTCTCCGTCTGGAGAAACCGGTCTCCCCTAACCATGACTCTAACTATCTTCTAATTCTACACTATAATTACCACACTCATTCTCAAACACTTCTTCTCCTCTGCAGCCAAAAGTTATGATTAAAATAATTTTTAGCCATCCCGCTGTTTGGGCTATCCTTTAGCCCGGTTACTTTAATGCGGCCTTGCCCTCTTCAATCACCCTTTTTACCAGCGTCATTGTGTATCAACTTTCGCTCAAGCCGCATGATGCGGTAATACTGAATCATTTTGATAAAAAGAAGGTTTTGGAGCGGGTTTTCCACAAAATAATAGAGGTGGCTGTCACAACGGCAATCTGATGACCCAAATCCCTTGACGAAATAATCTGCTATATTTTGCAGGCTTTCAGCCAGCTCACACTCCAACTGATCGCTGCTTATAATCGATACGGGGGTAACTTTATCTGCTTCTGTAACCAGGTAATCGATATGCCAGCGTTTTCGTTTCCTTTTCCTGGTGTGGCGGGCCACTCTTTTACTCAAACCACACTTTGCCGAACCCACATAAACATAGTAACCCAGCTCAAACCTTTTTTGCCCCAGACCTCCCACTGCAATGGTTTTTTCCTCTTCAATCCTGATTAACAGCAGATAAACTCCACTGTCCTGCAGTTCGGAATCCAAAAACCCGAAAGGTATTTGAAGCGGTTTGATTGTATCAACCTCCCTAAAAGCGGGATCAAACCCTATAGCCACAGCGCTTAGCTGTACCTGATCCTGCACTTCTCTGAAGACACTGGCAAAACTGCTATCGATATGGTAGGCGGGCAGGAAATAATCTGTCCCCGGATTCATAACCACAAAAAGACATCCCGTTTTGACCCCTGCATTAGAAAGTTCCTTAAGCTTGCAGAGATGATCAGCGCCTCTTTTGGTTACCGCGTCGGGAAACATAGCCACCCGTCCGGCAAAGAGGGTACAGCTTTTCACTTCCAGGTAATAATCAGCCCCTGTATAATGGTGCTTCAAAAGCAGGTCAAAACGGATCCTTCCGCAGTCAGGTTCTCCCCGGACCACCTTGTAATCTTTAAAAAGCGCCAGCCGGTTATTGTCAATCAGGCTGCGGATCACCTGGTTGGTCAGGTGGGTGTGGAGCAATATTTGCCGGCCTTCTTTAAGACAGGCCAGCACGGTATAGGGCATTTTGCCCCTGGAAAGATCTGGGCTGAGCAGCAGCTCTGTGCCCGGTAAAAATAGCTCCCAGAGCCGGCCGGGGTTAGCCAGGTAAGCCTCTTCCTTACGGCCGTCTACTTCTACCTCAACCACAAAGCGGTTGATCCTTCCGATCAGGCGCCCACTTATTTTGGAGAAGTTAAAAGGATAGTCAAACATACCCTCATTATTCATTTATTCTGGCAAAGCGTCAAGGGTTTTTCAAAAAGCCATTGTTACAATTGTTAGCGAAACTACATCACATTATTATTGTACCTATAAGTATCCATGCCTTTCTGAAGGTGGAAACAAAAAAAGGAGAGCCCTGTAAAATCTCCGGGGCCCTCCTTCTGAAGCTTGCCTTTACCTGGTTTAATTACAGCCAGGCTAATCCTGACGCCTGCGTGGTATCAAAAGCCCTATCCCGCCAAATAGCGATAAGAGCCCTATCATAACAGAAGTAGATACTCCTCCGGTAGGAGGTAATGCGTCAACCTCATCAACATCTACCTTACCTTCAAGGCCACCTAATTTTGCAGATAGTGCACATATATCATATTCGGTAATTCCATAATCAGCCATAGCCTGGTCTCTCATTCTGATCGCTTCTTTAATTGCAGGCTTGTCAGCTTCGGTAACGTTGTCGCGATCAGGAAGAGCCTCGATTGCTTCCCGCAGTTCGTCAAGCGCCCTTTCTTCTTCCGCTGACGCTGCGGCTTGTCCTGGAGCTACCATGCCAAGTACAAAGAAAACGGATACGATACAGACAAAGAGCTTGAGAATATTAATACGCTTAATCATTCTTACCACACCCCTTTAATAAGATTAAATTTTTTTTCAGAATATTGCAACTTTCTATGATTTAAGTATACCTCCTCTCAACTTAATTTGTCAATATGAGATTTTTAATAGTCGATTGCGCCTCTGACAGCGAGGTTTGTGTAAGAGGCGTATCCATGCTTTACCCTTAAAAATAGTTGACCCGACTCCTCTTTTTTGCCTTGCATCTATATGATACCAGGCATAGTGCTAAGATATCTATTAGCAATATACTCAATATTTTGTTATTTATCTAATTTTTAAAAGCAAAAAGCCTTATGGTTTATGATGCTACACTCAATAAAGCAAATATACCCGTAAGGACAGCATCAAACCATCACTACGGGTATCGTTATGCGCTAGAGTGGTTATTGTGGATTTTACCACACCTGAATCAGTTAATCATTTATACCCTTATTCTGCCTTGAAGCAACTGTACCACAACCACAATCAGGCAATTACCAATAGAAGGTGTACTAATCCACCGCCGATTTGTGTTAAAAGACCAACAAACCATAAGACCACGAGTACAACAACTATTGTCCATAACATATATTTTCATCCTTTT
>PWEB01000092.1 GCA_003553305.1 Syntrophomonadaceae bacterium | reverse complement strand
GATTAATTTACATCACCCAGAAGGACTATATTATATGGTAATAAAGAGGAATTTATATCTACTCCTAAAGAACCAGACGGAAACCGGATAAACATTTTTTCAAGGTTAAGATAGAGCAGTCAAACCTGGGCGCCCAAACCGGGTTTTCAGTCACATTGTGGCTGCTTCTATGTTGTGATAAAGTCAGGCGATTTCTTCCTGTAAGACTAGATCGAAAAAGGCTTTACTTTTAAATATTGATGATGCGTCGATAGTATGATAATATACATTAGTATAGTAGTATAGTAATTCTTTCTTGACGCTTGGCAGGCAATTATTATGAGTGTCATAATAAAACAGGAGGTTAAACTATGTCATTGATCACTATTACTTCATCGTTTGGCTCTGGTGGTGAAAAGATCGCGAAGGAAGTATCGGAACAGCTTGGAATAGAATTATATGATGACCATAAAATTCAGGAAAGAGCATTATCCATGGGCATTACCAGCAAAGACCTGGCAGGCATAGACGAAAAAGCGCCGCGTCTTTTTGACAGGCTTTTCACCAACAAACCGACCCTATACCTGGATCTTCTCGGCTCGGTTATTTTTGATATCGCAAGTGAAGGCGAAGGTTTGATCGTCGGGCATGGAGCACAGGTCTTTCTAGAGGACTTCCATTGTGCCCTTCATGTTTTAATCCACACCCCGGAGGAAACCCGGGGCAAATGGCTGAGTAAAGAACAGGATATCACTGAAGAAGCTGCAATACAGTTGGTCCACAAAATGGATAAGCGCCTGAAAGACTTTGTCCAGTATGCTTTCAATCGCGACTGGAAAGATTCGTCAGGGTATGATTTGGTAATTAACCTGGAAAAACTGAGCCCAGATTGGGCGGTTAAACTTATTTTGAATCTGGCCGGATCTGAAGAGATTAAAACATGCAGCTTGAAAGCCGTTGAGGAAATGGAATCTTCCTCCCTCAAACGCAAGGTCGACGCCGCTATTATAAAAAGCAACTTTTCAGATTTTTATACCAGCTTTGTTGAAATCACAGGGGGTGGAAAGGTTCATCTCAGTGGCGTGATATATAGCAAAGAAGAACTTGAAGAAATGATAAAGGTGATTAAGAGTGTGCCCGGAGTAAATGAAGTTACATCCGAAATAGTCATTATGCCAATATCATATGATACATAAAATATAGGATTAGAGTTTAAATTTCTATGAAAAATCCTGTTCGATGCAGTATAGCTGGAGCAGGAAAAAGTTGAAAAGCTCCGCAGTAAAAAAACTTATGGGGGTTACTGGTATGTATATACCAGGAGAATAAAAACGAAGTTATCCTCCCCGCCGCAACCAGTAGTGCAGAACCTGGCGAAACCGGACGGAAAATGTTTCGCGGACCCCTTCTTCGAATACTCCAGGATATTCGGCATCGTTCTGGATAGATTCTCTGATTGCATTGTTAATCAGGGGTGATAGAGATCTGTGTATTTCAACTGATTTAAGTTTCAGAGCTTTATGCAAAGTGGGATCTAGGTATATGGTTGTCCTCTTTCCCGGTTTATTCATTTAGATGCCTCCCCTATCATGGCAATAAAGGAATATCTTGCAGATCATGATCAGAGGTGTCAACCAACAGAAAATATTTGCAGATGTCAAGGAATTAATTCAGGCTATGTTGAGCCGGCTGATCCGGCCTTATCCAGGCCACAGTGGGCTGTTTTTTTTCGTGTAATCACCACCCTTGACAGCGATCTGCCGAAGCATATCATCAGGCTCCCTCGTCCGAACGTGGACGGGGTAACTGTCCCCACCTATCCTTTTCCCACCAAGAAAAAGGGGTGACAAAGTCCAACCAGCTGTGTCATCTACCCTGATGACAGTCACCTAAAAATGTTCAGCTGTCTCAAAACTGTCGTGAAATCCAATTTAAATATGGTTTTGAATCCATTCTTTCACCTGCCCCTCTATTTTGTCCCTTACTTCCCTGAACTTTGCCAGTTTCTCCTCCTCACTGCCTTCCAAAGAAGCTGGATCATCAAAGTTCCAGCTTATACGCTTGAAAGCCCCGAGAAATGTGCTTGGGCATTTTTCTTCTGCATTGGAACAAACTGTTATCAAATGGCCAAAATACTCTTTCCCCATATACTCGGTAAGATCTTTAGAATACTGACCTTCCATGCTTACTCCCGCCTCATTCATAACTTTTTCTGTCAGAGGATTAATACCATGTGGCTCCACTCCGGCACTGTAAGCAGCAAATTTTTCTCCGCCATGGTAGCGTAAAAATGCTTCTGCCATCTGACTTCGTGCCGAGTTACCTGTGCATAGGAAAAGTACTTTATATTTTTTCATATCACACCTCTTGTTGATTAATCATTAAGTTTTCTTTTTTCACCGGTCACCAGGAAAATCACTTCTTCAGCAATATTGGTGGCGTGATCGCCAATACGCTCCAACCAGCGGCCGACAAAAAGCAAGTGGGTAGCCTGGGTAATTGTGCGCGGGTTTTCCATCATGATTGTCAGCAACTCCCTGAAGATTTGGCCGAAAAGTTTATCTACTTCATCATCATCTGTTCCCACAGAAACTGCCAGGTCTACATCTTCCCGGACATAAGCATCAAGCGATTGTTTGACCATTTTTTGGCTTAATACTGCCATCCTGGGAATATCGACAAGTGGTTTAATGAGCGGTTCGTCTGCAATACGCAGAGTGGTCTTGGCAATGCTGGTTGCATAGTCTGCCATCCGTTCAAGATCATTAATCATTTTAAAAAGGGTTGCAACTCTCCGCAAATCCCTGGCCATGGGCTGCTGGGTGGCGATAACTTCCAGACATTTTTCTTCTATTTCCTGCTCCAGATCGTCTATATTATCATCGCTTGCAATAACTTTTTGCGCCAATTCAAGATCCTGTTTTTTTAAAGCTTCGATTGACCGGGCTATTGATTCCTCTACCAGGCTGCCCATTTTCTGCAGCTTCTCCTGCAGATGTTTCATCTTTTCTTCATAAACAACTTTGCGCTCTGTCGAATATTCTGAACTGCTCACGTTCAACCTCTCCTTTAAATTAAACCAAGTTTAGCCAAAACGGCCGGTTATATAATCTTCCGTTCTCTGTTCTTCAGGCTTAGTAAACAGTTTGGACGTTTCACCCCATTCAACCATCTCACCCTGCAAGAAAAAGCCAGTGTGATCTGAAATTCGTGCTGCCTGCTGCATATTGTGGGTCACAATTATTATGGTGTAATTGCTACAAAGCTCCCTAATCAAATCTTCAATCCGTTGCGTAGCAAGCGGATCAATTGCGGAAGTCGGTTCGTCCATGAGCAGGATACTTGGTTTAACCGCCAGAGCCCGAGCAATGCATAAACGCTGCTGCTGCCCTCCAGACAGAGCTAAAGCCGGTTCATTCAAGCGATCTTTAACTTCATCCCACAAGGCCGCCCCCTTTAAACTGCTCTCTACAATTTCATTTAACTTTACTTTATCTTTCAACCCATCAATTCGCGGGCCGTAGGCAATATTGTCAAATATACTCTTCGGAAAAGGGTTGGGATGCTGAAAAACCATGCCCACTTTTTTCCTAAGATTAACTACATCAGTATTCGGAGCATAAATGTTTTCACCGTGAATAGATACCTTGCCCTCCAGCCTGGTTCCCGGGATTAGATCATTCATGCGGTTTAGAACTCTTAAGAAGGTAGACTTGCCACATCCCGAAGGTCCGATTAGCGCGGCAACCCCTTTTTCACGGACCTTTACTGTGACATTGAACAGGGCCTGAATAGATCCATAAAAAAAGTTCAGGTTTTCTACTTTTACTTCACAGTAATCACACTCATTATCCTGCGTTGTTTTGATGAGTTCAGGGTTAATGGTTTTCTGAACCAGGGTTTGGTCTATTTTTAAATTAGTATTTGTTTGTATCATTTTTATCAAGTTCCCGGACCGGGAACTTTAAACACTCCTCTCATCTTAAATGTCAGTGACTCTATTTTTAGATAACAGAGCCCCCAAACTATTTAATTGACACTAAACTTCTCTCTTTAAAGGCCTTTTGCCACTTTATCACGATACCGCTTTCGTAAAAGAACTGCTGCCAGGTTAAGCAAACAAACTAAGGCCAGCAGGACCAGGGCAGTACCATAGGCAATGGGACGAACCTGGGAAATAGCATGGTGCTGTGTAGACATAATAAATAGGTGATAGGGCAGCGCCATGAACTGGCTCCTAATTGAATCGGGAAGGTGCGGCAGAAAGAAGGCCGCGCCAGTTGCCAGAATAGGAGCGGTTTCTCCCGCCGCCCGGGCCAGGCCAAGGATAGTGCCAGTCAAAATTCCGGGTATAGCCCGCGGCAGCACAACTGTCCTGACCACCTGCCAGCGGGTTGCCCCCAAGGCGAAAGAACCTTCTCGGTAGGCCCTCGGGACAGTTCTCAAGGCCTCTTCAGAGGCAGTTACCGTAACCGGCAAAGTTAAAAGACCCAGGGTAAAACCGGCAGCAATCAGAGATGGTCCAAAGCCAAATATTTTAACAAATACAGCCATTCCGAAAAGGCCGAATACAATCGAAGGAACGCCGGCCAGATTACGCACAGACATGCGAACTAAGCGGGTAAACTTACCCTGCACCGCATATTCATTAAGATAAATTGCCGCACCAACACCTAAAGGTACTGCAAAAGCTATTGTAATCAAGGTAACATAGAATGTACCCACAATAGCCGGAAATATTCCGCCTTCAGTCATGCCAACCCGGGGCGGTTGGGTTAAAAATTCCCAGTTAATCACCCCGGCACCCTTAGACACAATATCAAAGACTATAACACCAAGGATTAGGATTACCAGGACCAGGGTTAAACGAAGGGCCCAGAAACCAGCCAGCTCATAACTGCGCCATTCAGATGTTTTCTTTTCTGTTAAAACAACTCTGTTAATCACTTCAGTTTTCATTTATTTGCCTCCGGCTTACGCTGGATTAAAATATCAGCAAGCAGGTTGACTATAAAGGTAATCAGAAAAAGCAGCAAACCCGCCACAAAAAGAGCATGGAAGTGGTTGGAATTAAAAACCACATCTCCAATATCGATAGCAATGCCTGCACTTAGAGTCCTAACCGAATCGAGGAACGAATCCGGGCGAGCAACCATGTTGCCGGTTACCATTAAAACAATCATTGTTTCACCAATTGCCCTGCCCATACCAAGCATGGCAGCAGCAGTAATCCCGGAAAAAGCTGCCGGTATAGTTGTTTTCCAGATGGTCTGCCAGCGGGTTCCACCGAGAGCCAACGAAGCATGGCGATATTCTTTGGGTACAGCAGTGATGGCATCTTCAGCCAGGGTAATAATTATAGGCAAAGCCATGATCCCAACCAGGATTGCTCCATTAAAAGCATTCAAACCGCTGTTTAAGTTGAAAATTCTGGCAATCAGCGGAGCAAGTACCACCAGGCCAAAAAAGCCTAATACGACTGACGGCACCCCGGCTAAAACTTCAACAATCGGCTTAAAAAGCTCCCTTTCCCAGGGTGATGCAATTTCCGCCAGGTAAGCTGCTGCTGCAACACCAATAGGCACTGCAAAAATCAGGGCTCCCAGGGTAACCATTAAAGTACCGTAGATCATATTGATCAGGCTGTAAGTCGGTTCACCGTAAGCAGCGGGGTTCCACCTGTCTGCAGCAAAAAATGGACCAAAGCCCAGTTCCATTAAACCGGGCATGCTGTTCGATAGTAAGACGTAGAGTATACCAACCAGGAATAAAATGATCGCCAGGCCGCAGAATACAAATAATACCCTCATCGCTTTCTCTGTAATGGAAGCCAACTCTATCCCATCCTTTATCAATTTGCATCTTTATTTTTTATAGACCCGGCATCCTGAAACTTAACCAGGCTGCCGGGCCCTTTATTGTTAACCCTGTTTTATTCCAGGGCATTTTTATTAAATTCACGGTCTTCTTCTGTAATCGGATAAAACCCTTCATCGAGGACAATATCCTGCCCCTCATCGCTAACTTCGTAAAGCAGGTAATCAAGCAGGGCTCCTTGCGGCTTGCCGATTATGTACTGATAAAGGGGGCGAGTCAGCGGATAGTTTCCGCTGGTAACATTCTCCAATACAGTCGGATCATAGGCTTCTGAGCTTTTATCAACTGCAACGTCTAACGATTTTACACCATCTTCGTCAGCATAGCCGATAGCAGCGTAACCAATACCGCCCCCATCACCAATTACAGCTTCGACAATATCTGAGGTCCCGGCCATGTTGCGCTTTCTTTCTGAGTATTCACCCTGGACAACAAGTTCCATGAAAAACACATAGGTACCGGAAGTGCTCTGCCGGCCATAGAGGGTTATTTCCTGGTCATCTCCGCCAACTTCGGACCAGTTGGTGATTTCACCCCGGTAAATTGCCCCTATCTGATCAAGAGTCAAATCTTCAACCGAGTTGGCATCATTTACTAGAACGGCAACTCCATCAACAGCAAAACGCAAAGCGTATGGCTCCTCACCGTGGTTATCTCTGAGAGCGTCTTCTTCTGTATCTCTCATCGGACGGGAAGAATTGGCCACATCAATGTCACCGTCAATAAGGGAGGATATGCCAACCCCGGAACCTCCACCGGTAACAGCAATAGAAACATGGGGATGATCATTCATATATTCTTCCGCTAATCTTGAAACTACATTAACTTCGGAATCAGAACCGCCCAGCATAAATGAAGCTGCTTCCGGGGACGCATCTTCGCCATTTGTATCTTCCACTTCTTCCGCTTCTTCAACCGGCTCATCTACCTGTTCTTCGGCAGACCCCCCGCAACCGGCAACTACCATCATTGCAACCACTAAAAAAACCCCTAAAACAATTAACCGCCTTTTCAGATTCATTCTAATCCTCCTAAGTATTTGTAGGCTGGGGCATTTTGTTTGCCCTGAATACAGCATAAAGGTGCCAGGTTAAATTAGAAGGAAAATAAGGTTAAATTAGGGTTAAATTAGGGTTAAATTAAGGGTAGGGTAAAAGAGAAGATAGTTCCTCTATCTTCAATGCTCTGCAGGGAATAAGCAGCCTCGTGGGCTTCCATGATGTGCTTAACTATTGATAAACCCAGCCCTGTACTGCCGAATTTGCGGGAGCGGGACTTGTCAACACGATAAAAACGTTCAAACACATATGGTAGATCATCATCTGGTATGCCTGGCCCGTCATCTGTGACTATTACTTCGGCAGTGCCACTTTTTTCAACCAGGCTGACTTCGACTTTTCCGCCTTTCCTGCCGTGCCTGATACTGTTTTCCAGGACATTGATTAGAACCTGGCGCAACCATTCTGAGTTGCCGGCAACTAAAATATCTTCTAAAGGTATGTTTTTTGTAATAATAACTTGCTGCTGTATCCTTAAATCATCAACTCTTAGCACTACCTCATCGATTACAGCCTTTAAGTCAACAGGCTCTTTTTTTACAAATCCTTTTTCATTTTCAATTTGTGCCAGGTCCAACAAATCATCTAACAGGGCTGATAATCTGCCAGTTTCCTTGTCTATAATCTTTAGAAAATCAGCTAATTCTTCCCGGGTCAGGTTCTCATGAAGAATCGTTTCTGTATAACCGCGCACCGTTGTCAAGGGAGTCCGCAGTTCATGCGAAACATTAGCCACAAAATCGCTGCGCATTTTTTCCAGTGAACGCAGTTCGGTTGTTTCATGAAATATAAGAAGTGCCCCGATTATTACACCTTCAGCACCAAAAACAGGGAGGATGTAAACATCAAGTGCTGCTGCCCGTGGGTAATAGAGGTTAATTTCAAAAGTTTTTGCTTCACCTTCCCGACAGACAGCCTTGAGGTTCTCATTAAGCGTGTAATAACGAATGGCTTTTTGAAAGCTGCTGCCGATGGCCTTTTCGCTCTCCAGGTCAAAAAGGTTTTCCGCTGCCGGGTTAATCAGTTCTATGTTTTGCTCTTTATCAGTTAAAATAATTCCGCTGCTCATTGAAGACACTACTGTTTCAAGTTTGTTTTTCTCCCAGACCACCTGATTCATTTTCCTGGCCAGGGAGCTGCCCATTTCCCGGATACTTGAAGCTAGCTGGGCCAGTTCATCCCGTCCTTTTACTTCAACGGGGGGTGTAAAATTACCGCCGGCAATGGCTCTTGCCGCAACGCTAATTTTCTCAATTGGCCCGGTAATGCGCTGAGATAAAAATACTGCTGCTGTCAACGCCACAAGCGAAGAAATAAATAAAGCACCTATAATAAATAAGACCAGGTTTGACTGAGCCTGTTTAATGCCGACCAATGGCAAGGCCACGCGCATCACCGCATTTGACTCTCCTTCTGAATTCGTATCTGGTCCGCTGCTGATTGGCACCGCAAGATAATACATTTCTTCATCCAGGGTAAAACTGTAACGGGTGGCAACCCCTTTTTTCTTTTCCATTGCTTCTATAATTTCCGGGCGTGTACTATGATCCTCCATCAAGGCCGGATCTTCTGCCGAATCAGCCAGCACACTTCCGTCTGGCGCAACCAGGGTTAATCTTAAGCCCAGCTCATCACCAAGATTTTTGCAAAGCTGATCCAACTCTGCGGGAGCAGCATCACGCGCTAACATCTCTTCTACCAGGGCAGCAGAAAGCCGGACCTGATTATAGAGGTTTTCGCGCAGTGTTTGCATATAGTAATTGTTTAAAAACCAGATAAAAAAAGCCCCCATCAGTATAACAATGACAGCAATAACAACAAGGTAATATGCTATCATGCGGCGGCGTATACCTGTAAACAAAATTTCAATCCTCCTGCCGGTTG
>PWEB01000197.1 GCA_003553305.1 Syntrophomonadaceae bacterium | reverse complement strand
GCCATATATGGATGGTCGGGCCTCCTTCGACTTGGAAGGTCGGGGGGAAGTTAGGGGTTCGCAGCGGATTCACAGTTCCAGCACCTATCCCGCCCTGGGAGAGTACAGTCACCGGGCCAGTATAGAAACTTTTATGTGGGGGCGGACTGCTGATGATGCCACTGCTTTGAACCTGCAGGCCGCTGAAGATGAAGCTTTGGAACATGCCAGGGCCCAGCGCCAGGCAGAAATCGATGCGCTTAACGATTTTTTTAAAGCGGAAGAGCGGATGACTGCAGAAGAGTATCAGAACAGGCTGGATGACATTAAAGAGTTTTATGATGAGTTAATCGGAACCATAAAAATGGAGTATGATGAAGTAAAAGACAATGTGAAGATAACCAGTTCGGTAAATGTTTTAGTAGACAACGAGACCAGCCTGTTGAGCGGGATTAACATGAATCCCGGTGAGACAGGTTACATAAAGCAAAATGTCTACGCAAACAGGGATCAGGACGGGGAATATTTACGGCTTAATAATGAAGTTAGCAATACCGGCGGAGTGACCATCAACGACCTTGAAATTGACGGGTACGTAAACGAATCGCTGCGGGTGGAAGGTTCTGCCGAAGTGCGCCAGTCCGCCAGGTTAGATGATGGCGGAGCAAGAAGCGGCTGGTGGCAGGGAAGGCCTTAAGTCAAATCGTATACAGGAAGCTGTTAATCAGAAGAGGTTTGCAGGTTATTTTAGGGCCTGGAAGCCTCTTCTTTATTTTGGACGATGTGCCCTTATTGTATGCGGGGATTATGGATAAGCGGTTGGAGTGCGGGCTTTTAAAGTGAGGCAAAGCCCTTCACAATACCCGGCCGATGTGATAAGTTAAGCACCAGGCTTAAAACGATAATAATGGTTAGGAGATTGTAATGAAAAAACAAATGATCAATAATTTGCGGATCGGTGATGAAGTGGAAACGCAGGCCCTGGTTTTAGAAGCGAACCTGCATGCTTTTGCTGCCCCGCACCGGTCCGGGGAATATTTTTTAAAGCTGATCCTCGGCGATGTGAGCGGGCGGGTTAAAGCGGTAATGTGGGATCCCCCGACCGGCGAGGATGTAGTGCGCCAGGACGATATTGTATTTGTGCGCGGTTCGGTGGGGGAGTATCACGGGCCGCAGGTGGTGGTCAGCGACCTCAGGAAGCTTGATCCCCTCAAAGTAAACCGCTCTTTCTTCCAGCCGGTATCGGAGCGCGATAAAGATCAAATGATCGCTGAACTAAAAGAGGTCATTAAAAAGGAGATTAACGATCCTCATTTAAAAGCACTTCTGCACTGTTTTTTCAGTGACGAAGAGTTTGCCGGTCGCTTTGCCCTGGCTCCGGCGGCTCGGACTATCCACCACAACTACGTCAGCGGTTTGCTGGAGCATACCCTGGAAGTGATCGCTTTATGCCGCAACCAGGCTGCTTTATATCCGCAGAAGATCAACCTCGACCTGCTTTTAACCGGCGCTATCCTGCATGATATCGGTAAAATCGAAGAATACCACCAGGAGAGCTTAAGTTTTGATTTTACTGACCGGGGCAAATTGATCGGACATATCAGTATCGGTAAAGAGATGCTGGGTCAAAGGCTGGAGGGCTTAAGCGATTTTCCGCAGGCCCTGCGCCTGGAGTTAGACCATATGATTCTCAGCCATCACGGGGTGCGGGATTGGGGCTCGCCGGAGGTGCCGAAAACCATCAATGCCTTTGCCCTTTTTCATGCTGACATGCTCAGCGCCCGCTTAAATCAGTTTACTATTATTATGGATAAGCATGTCCCGTCCAGCGGAGATTGGACAGAATGGGACCGCTTTCTGGAAAGAAGCATCTATGTTCCACCCGTCGAGTCGTAAGCAACTTTAAAGTGTGGCAGGATATCACCACAGCTTCATAGAATTATATATAAGAGGACTGATGGTGAAAAGAATCAGGAATAGAAGCATTTAAAGCGAAAGCCAGATTGGGATTTGTATAAGTCCCGGAGAGTGAAGGTGAAATTTTTGGGAAAAGCCGACCGCCCCAAAGGTACTTTAAAAACAAATGACCGCAGCCTGAAAGTGATCCCCTTTTCCCAGGATGCTCCTTACTATACCCAAAAAGGGACGTACTATAACAGCAAGAACCAGCTTTCCAAGGCCCTCCTGTTTTTGCAGAAAGCAATCGAAATTGAACCGGATGATCCCTGGAATCATTACAACCTGGCCTGCCTGCTCAGTAAAACCTCCCGCTTAAAAGAGGCAAACCGGATCTTTAAACATATCGTGCAAAATATGGACGGAGAACTGAGCGAGTGTTATTTTTTTATGGCGGTCAACCATGGTTTGATGGAAGATTTGACCGAAGCAAAGCACTACTTGCTAAAATATCTGCATACCAATCCGGAGGGGGAAATGGCAGACGAAGCAGAGGACCTGCTGCTGGCCATGGAAGAAGATGAAGAAGATCTGGAATCCGGCGACCGCAGCCTGAGCGTTGTGGAAAATGAGTCTATTCTAAACCTGATCAGCGAGATGGGCCGGGTTAAGTTTCAAGAGCGCCTGCTGGAGGAAGATGGCTTTCGCCAGACCCTGCAAAAAGGCCTTTACCAGGGCAGCGATATTCTTAAAGAAGCAATCATCCGGCTTTACGGTGAAGCAGATTGCGCAGCGGCCCAGGCCAGCCTGACTGATTTTGTAGCCAATCCCTGGGTCAAAGAAAGGCTGCGCCAGGTGGCTTTGTTAGAACTGAAGAAAAATTTCCCGGACGGGGTTTACCGGGTCTTCAGCGAAGGCGCTATTCGTGAGGTTAGCCTCCAGAATTACCCGCAGCCGGTCCCGGTATGGGACAGCAAGTGGCAGCAGGTTATTGAATGCACTTTTGCGAACATGCGCCGCAGCGCTTATTACGGAGATGAGTTTTACGATGATGTTGAAGCGATCTGGCTCGATTATATCAACCATGCCTATCCGGAGGTTCCCCGGGTTGACAAGCCTCAGACCTGGGCGGCCGGTTTGGAATACTGCCTGGCCCGTTTTCACTTTCTCAGCCTGACCCAAAAGGATCTGGCGGCAGCGTACGGGGTGTCCACCGCCAGTGTGAGGCGGAAATACTCTGCAATTAACGAATTTTTACAGATTGACCAGAAAGCTTACCGTAATATGCTCACTTTCCTGACGGACCACGAAGGAGAGCATGATTAAATGGTTAGCTTCTCTTTAGCAGGCCCCTTTTTGAATAAAAGGGGCTTTTTCATATCTATCTATTTATTATTTGTGAAGGGGGTTTTTGAGTGCACCTTGAACTGACTGTAGAAAGCAGCAGGGCTGAACAGTTTATCAATATTTCCCCGAAGATCAACGAACTGCTTCAACGAAGCCAAGTTAAAGACGGCTGCTGCACGGTATTTGTTTCTCATACCACTGCAGCGGTGACCGTTAATGAGGACGCTGACCCTGCTGTAATGGAGGATTTACTTGGTTTTTTGCAGAACATGGTGCCCTTGAAGGGGAATTATCAGCACAGTGAGGGGAACAGCGCAGCTCATATCAAGGCATCCCTCCTGGGCTGCTCGCTGCATCTGATCATCCGGAACGGTTATCTTGAGCTTGGGACCTGGCAGGGAGTTTTTTTAGCCGAGTTTGACGGGCCGCGAACCAGGAAGGTAAAAATCTGGATAGATTAAAGGAGGTGGTCATAGTGGAAGAACAGCTTGCCCGAAATGTTAAAAAGATCGCTGACCTTCTTGAAAAGAGCAGTTACCCGGTTGTACTGACCGGAGCCGGTGTTTCCACTGAAAGCGGAGTGCCTGACTTTCGCAGCCCCGGCAGCGGCCTCTGGACGGTTTTAGACCCCGAGCTTTTTACTATCCAGGGCTTTAAGGCTAACCCCGAAGCCCTTTATAAAGCGGGGGCTCCTTTTTTCCGTCAACTTGAGCAGGCAGAACCTAATGAAACGCATACAGTTTTAGCAGAACTTGAAAAGCGCGGTTTGATCAAAGCTGTGATTACTCAGAATGTCGATGGTTTGCACCAAAAAGGCGGATCCCGGCGGGTTTTAGAGATTCATGGCACTTTAAGCAGGGCAATCTGTATGCATTGCGACCGGCAGGTCCCCATCGAAGATGTGGTTGCTGATGTAGAGGAAGGGCTGCTGCCTCCGCGCTGCGTGGAATGTGGCGAACCGCTAAAACCGGACGTGATTTTTTTCGGAGAGGCTCTTTCCGCAGATTACCAACAAGCGCTTGAAGAAGCCAGCAAGGCTGACCTGATCATGGTGATCGGTTCTAGCATGCAGGTTTCTCCCGCCAACCAAATCCCCTCGCTCTGCGACAACCTGGTGATCATTAACCGGACCCAGACTTTTTATGACAAAGCAGCCCGGGTGGTTATTAACGATAGTACGGCGCAGGTAATGAGCTTGCTGTTAGAGGAACTCAACCAGAGAAAATAGGCTTTATTGGGCCGGAGATCAGCCTTGCATTGCTGGATTTTTAAGAGGATCTTAAAATAACAATCACTGGAGGTAAACCCTTTGCGCTTTGGAGTACACATGCCCCAAAAGGGTGGATTTGCGAAAAATGTAGAACGGGTAGCTGAGCTGGGCTGCCGGAGTATTCAGATTTTCCCCGGCAATCCGAGCGGTTGGCGGATGGGTAAGCTGGAAGCAAAAGAGGCTGAAAAAAGGGCTGACCTGCTTGAAAAACATGATATTAATCCCCTGGTGGTTCACAGCGCTTACCTGATCAACCTGGCCTCGAACAATGAAGAATTTTTGGCTAAATCAAAAAAACTGCTCGGTGAAACAATGGAGCGGGCCGCACTACACCGTGCCCCTTACGTAGTCCTGCACACCGGCAACCACGGAGGGCAGGGGGTGGATAAGGGCCTGGCCCAGATTATTGATAGTATCAGGGAGGGGCTTCCGGAGTGGCCTTTATCGGTTAAACTGCTTTTAGAGAATACAGCCGGCAGCGGCAGCGCCCTGGGGTCCAGATTTGAAGAATTAGGTCAGATCCTGGCTTCTTTCCCTAAAGGGGCCCTGGGGATCTGTATCGACACCGCGCACAGCTGGGCAGCCGGTTATGATGTGGGCAGCGCCGGTGGGGTGGATAAAACCCTTTCCCTTTTTAATAACGCTGTCGGGCTGGAGCACCTGCAGGTTATTCATGTCAACGACACCAGGGTGGACCTGGGTTCGAAGGTCGACCGCCATGCCCACATAGGAGAGGGCAGCATTAATAAGGAAGGTTTTGCCGCTCTTTTAAACTACGGTTGGCCCGAAGATTTGCCGGTGATTCTTGAAACACCTGAAAACGGTACCGAATGGGACCGCACAAATTTAAACACCCTGCGGGAGCTTTATAAAGGATAGCATTTCCAAACACGGGTTTAGTTAAATAAAAAAGCGAACCTGCTGCCGCACTGCTATCTATAATATTTTAATCGTTATTCCTGTGCCTTCACTAAATCAATTTGCTTGCCGGATGGAGGGAAAAGCTTGGCCAAGAAGAAGACGCTTTTTTATTGTGCCGGCTGTGGTTACGAAGCCCACAGATGGATGGGCCGCTGTCCGGCCTGCGATGAATGGAACACCATGGTTGAGGGTGAGTCTGCCTCAAAAAAACGGGGCAGCGCCCCGAAGGGTCAGACCCGGGTGGTTTCTTTAAACGAGGTAGCTGCGACCGGTGAGCAACGCCTGGTTACCGGGACTGCTGAATTTGACCGGGTCCTCGGGGGCGGAGTGGTTTTTGGTTCTGTGATTCTGCTCGGAGGCGATCCCGGAATTGGTAAATCGACCCTGCTTTTACAAGTCGCGGCCCGCCTTGCCAAAGATGGAACCGGGGAGCGGAGCATTTTCTATGCCAGCGGTGAAGAGTCGCTCTACCAGTTAAAGATGCGCGCAGAGCGTTTAAATATTAATGAAAGCTTTTATACAGCAGCAGTGACCGATCTTGAAGAACTGCTTGAAATTGCGGGGACTATTAAGCCGGCAGTGCTGATTGTCGACTCAGTGCAGTCAATTTACCGCGGTGAATCAGAAGGGGTACCCGGCAGTGTCAGCCAGGTGCGGGAGGTGACCGCCGAACTGGTCCGCCTGGCTAAAGAACAAAATATTGCAGTATTCCTGGTTGGGCATGTTACCAAGGAAGGTGCCATGGCCGGCCCGCGCCTGCTTGAGCACATGGTTGACTGCGTGCTCTACCTGGAGGGCGATCGTTATCACAGTTTTCGTATTTTACGTGGAGTGAAGAACCGCTTTGGTTCAACTAATGAAATCGGGGTTTTTATGATGGAGAATGAAGGGATGGTTGAGGTAACTAACCCTTCCCATTTGTTTATAACCCAGCGCCGGGAGCAGTCTGCGGGAGCTGTGATTACCGCCAGTATGGAAGGAACCCGGCCTCTTTTAGTGGAAATCCAGTCCCTGGTAGCTCCGACCAGTTACCCGACCCCGAAGCGCACCTCGACCGGCCTAGAGCTGAACCGGGTGGCCCTTGTTTTGGCGGTGCTTGAGAAACATGCCGGGATTGCTTTCTTCGGCCTTGATACTTTTGTAAACGCGGTCGGAGGGGTGCGTCTTTATGAAACAGCAGCCGATCTGGCTTTAGCTTTAAGTCTGACCTCCAGCCTGAAAGGCAAGCCTTTGAGCGGGGACACAGTGGCGGTCGGTGAAATAGGCCTGACCGGAGAAATTCGTCCGGTCAGCAGGATTCGGCAGCGTTTAAATGAAGCTCGTAAACTTGGTTTTAAGCGTTTTATCCTGCCCGAAAGCAACCGCGCTGATTTGAAGGAGGGGTCAAGTGAGTTTAAGGGATTGCAGCTGATCGGGGTGGACAATATAAGGGAAGCAATCGGAGTGGCCCTGCTCTAAGACATGTTTAAACTTGTCTGCCAGGCAGCCGATTTGCAGCGCTTCTCTGACGGTGATGGTCATTTGGGCTTACCCCACTTATGGATAGTACCTTCTAAGCTTCCAGCCCCGGGTTTGATCAGTTATTTATGAGAGCAGAAAATGACCGAGTGTACTGATTTTGTTTTGCTCCATGTTAAATAAGTCTTCCAGCTCAAAGTCGAGGGTGTTACAAAGGGCTGTCAGATAAAACAAATGCTTGCCGATTTCTTCAGCAATTACTTCTCGGCAATGCTCACAAAGTGCTCCTTTTATATGGGAATCCATATGCTCACCACAATCTTTGAGTGAGTCTTTCTGGGGGTATTCTTTTTTATTGGCGTTAATCGATATGCAACCGCAATCTGTAACCGTTTTGATTACGCTGCGATTTACCCGGGCTGTTGATTCCTGGTATTTGGACAAACAGTCGAGGATGCTGCGGTGACGGATTAATACATCTGAGACAGTATCCTGGAAACTACCTACAACCCCATTGTCTTTCATTTGGTGGTCACCTCTTTTTCTTTATGGCCTTGCTTACGTAATTATACTTTCATTGTTTTAACCATGTCAACTAGAGTCCGGTAAAAATGGTCTGAGTTCCTGTTTGTAACCCAATTTTATTACTTCCTTATTTTTTACCGCAGATTAAATATTAATACTCAGCAAATGATTCAGATAATCTGTATTAAGCGAAGCTGTAAATGGTAGCGCTTTTTAAACTACTCCTGGAATAATACACCTGTTCTTTTTCGACCATAGTGGCTTCTTTTGCTGAACTGGTTTGAGTGTATCATAAGAGGGTGTAATTAGCTACTGAGTCGATTTATGGGGGTTATAGCAGGGAACTTCTATTCGTAGAGGTTTTTGTTTATTTAAAAAGGATGAAATAGGCCAAGTGAAGAATGATAGCGTTGGAAAGTAATTTCGTACTATCTTAGCTAATAGCCTGGAGGCACATAATGCCGGAAAAAAATAAACCTGCCCCGTGGTTATATCTTATTGGCACTGTGGTTTGGACCTGGACATTTTTTGCTTTAACCTTTTTTACCGGTCAAAGTTATTTACAATTTCCTACCGTTCTTTTATCTTTAGCAGGGGGGTTTGGTCCTTTATTTGTATCATTGATTTTAGTCAAAACAGGTTATTGGGATAAAAGCCTTGATGCAACTGCTTTTCAATTCATGCGCAGAGTTTTAAATCCTCTAACACTAAAGTTTCGCTGGTATTTATATGTAATCTTGCTGGTGCTCATATTAAGGATTACCCCTATTTTATTACATAATCTATTTCTCAATGGAAAGGACCTCTTTGATATTGGCCCCTTCATATTTATTCTAATCGGCATAATAATTGGGGGAATGGAGGAAATCGGATGGAGGGCCTATGCCTTAGAGGGCCTCCAGAGGAAAGTTCCAATAATTCTAGCCAGTTTTATGGTCTCCTTTTTCTGGGCAGCCTGGCATTTACCCCTATTCTTTATGGAGGGGACATATCAATCGCAACTGGGAGTGGGGACAACACCCTTTTGGACTTTTCATTTTAGTATAATAATCGGTGCCCCAATTTATGCCTGGTTGTATAATAAAAGCGGCAGGATAGCATTTGTGGTGATTATCTATCATGCACTGGGAAACTTTAGCGGTGAAATATTTACAAATGCTTTTCCATTAATTAACTCAGGAGTAGAGATTGTTCTAGCTTTGTTATTAACTACTTATTCCTGGAAGTGGATGAAGAAGAAAGTTGATCTAGAGTTTTGAAAGCACATCTTAAGTTAAGCTAGAAGGGTTTTGTGCTAGAAATAATGAGTTTTTGAATTAACCGGCCTGATGTTAAAAGATTGTTAACTGATTTTCCCTGTCCCGTGGAGTAAAGAATTTATTCAACAGCGTTGAGGGTTAAAGCTCT
>PWEB01000093.1 GCA_003553305.1 Syntrophomonadaceae bacterium | reverse complement strand
TTTTTAACTCGCTTGCATAATTTAAGTATCATAGCTTCTAATGATTTACGCCTGATCGAAAAGATCCAGGAAGAAAGAGACGTTATTCAGACCTGGAAAGATGAGCTGGAGGAAAAAAAGGTCGGTCTGGAAAACATGCACCAGCAGGTAGCTGCTAATGAAAAAGAAATGGAAAGAGCAGCAGCCGACAGAGAAATTATTATTGTGGAACTTCAGGATGAGATTACAAAAACTCTCGGAGCTATAGCTAATCTTGAAGAGGAAGCCCAGCGGATTGAATCCAACATTCAGGCTATGCTTGCCGAACTGGAGAGCCAGTTTTCCGGAGTTGAGGGAGACCTGCACTGGCCGATTGAATCGCCTACTTCGATTACTTCGGGGTATGGGTGGCGAAGAGACCCGTTTAGTGGGAATCAGGCCTGGCATGGCGGCGTTGATATCGCGCCCCACCACGGAGAAGCTAACTATATTTTATCTGCTGAACGGGGTGAGGTTATATATTCCGGATGGAACGGCGGATACGGGAATTGCATAATGATTGATCATGGCGGAGGCACAGTTACGCTCTATGCTCACATGAGCACATTAAATGTTAACAAGGGCGATGTTGTCGAAAAAGGGCAGAGGATCGCCCGGGCCGGAACTACTGGTTACAGTACCGGGGTCCATTTGCATTTTGAAGTAAGGGAATTTGATAAAACGCCGGTGCGCAGTTTCCCCAGTGGGAGTCCTGACCACCGCCTTAACCCTATGGACTATTTTTAAAAGAACAGAATGTTCCGAGTAAATTAAGCAGGATAATTAAAAAGTTACTAAACTTTTGACCACCCTGATTAAACGCGCCGTGGGGTGGTTATATTTTTTCGGCGGGGAATACAGCGGACCGGTTTTATGGTATCATGTATTTCAGGCACCCTGCTAACGGGTGATTAAAGCGATCAATGGGTGTTAGACAGGAGTGAAAGCGATGGAACCATCAGCTAAAAATAGTGTATTAAAATGGGTCGTTATGTTTGTTATGGTTCTCCTGGGAACGAATTTAGCCACGTATTTGATCTTTGGCGATCAAGGCGGATTTACTGGTTTTGTAGAGGAAAACGGGCAGAGAATTATAGAATATAAACCAGAAAATAATCGAGAAGGCAATGTTCGTGAACTGGAAACTGAAACAGAAATTTTTTGGGAAACACTTGAATCTATTTCCAATCACTATTTCTATGAAGTTGATACATCAGACTTGATCAAAGGCGCAATTCAGGGCATGATTGATAGCATTGATGATCCCCAGGTCCGCTTTTATGATCCCGATCAGCTTGAAGAACTTCTAATGGATACCAGGGGAACTTATGGAGGAATTGGCGTACGCATTATTGAGTCAAATGAGCATATTGTCGTTTTCGAAACTTTTGCTGATTCACCTGCTAAACGGGCCGGGTTTACACCTGGAGATCGGATCCTGGAAGCTGATGGTATTGAACTGACCGGTGAAGGCATTAACCACGCTGCAGAAGTAATGCGCGGACCTCCTGATACTCATATTGATATAAAAGTTCAACGGCCCGGGGCAGACAAGCCGATTGAAATGACAGTTTCCAGGGAAGAAATCCAGGTTACAACAGTAACCGGTGAAATGTTGGATGATGGTCTGGGTTATATTAAAATTGAGAATTTTGATAGTAATACCGATGAAAAGTTTACGGAAATATTCCAGGAAATAGAGCAGGCCGGCCTGGGTAAAGGGCTGATTTTAGATTTGCGAAATAATCCCGGAGGTTTGGTTGATCAGGCAGTAGGCATAGCCCAGCAGATTGTTCCGGAAGGAGAAATTGTCAGGCTGATCGGGCAGAATGATGAAGTAAAGACAGTTTATTATTCAGAGGCTGAAAGGAAGCCCTATCCAATCGTGGTTTTGGTTAACGAAGAGTCAGCCAGTGCATCTGAACTCCTGGCCGGGGCTTTGCAGGATAGAGACGCAGCCCTCCTGGTTGGTCAGAAAACTTTTGGCAAAGCTTCAGTGCAGCAGCTTGAGGAAATTTCCGATCACAGCGCAATAATGCTCACTGTAGCAAATTACTTTACCCCTTCCGGCCACAATATTGATGAACATGGGATTAAGCCTGATTACGAGGTAGAGATGCCTGAAGTGCTGCGTTATTATCATTATTTTCATCCCGACCGCCTGGAATTGGATGATTACGGGGAAGATGTAGAAATACTTCAGGAAATGCTAGGGCTGCTCGGTTTTGAAATTGAAGTGACCGGTTACTTTGATGAGCAAACTTTTGATACTCTCACTAACTTTCAGGTTGAAGCAGGCCTAGAAAGCAGCGGAATGTTTGATGATAAAACCTGGGTTGAGCTGCGTAGCGCGCTTGATACAGCTTCCCGTGAACAGGATAAGCAGCTCGATAAAGCCCTTCAGCTTCTTGAACAAGCAGATCTTTGGAATAATACCGGGGGAAACGAATAACTGATGCAGCCTTTTTTTGAAATAGCCCAGCTATTTATTACGGTTTATATGCTTGCTTTGATCATGCCCATTTTCTTGGTTGTTATGTTTTTGGTATATTTGCAGTACAAGCGCCAGGCTGCAACTGAAGAAAAACTATATGGACGGGTGATCAACCCTGTGGGCAGGCAAATATTGTTTTCCCTTGGTTTGGGTCTTCTTGGTGGACTGGTAGCAAGCATGATCCTGGTTTTCCTGGGATTATCTCTGGAACAAATCGGTCTTTACTTTATCTGGCCAGTTGCTTTGCTTTTGTTGTTGGTTAATCCCCGTTACCTTTGCTTTTCATATGCCGGTGGGATTGTTGCTTTTATGGTTTTATTTGCCCGCCACATCCTGGTGCCTCTCCTTCCTGCTTTGGAGGAAAACTTTGTTATTGACTCCTTGCTCATGATTCACATTCCGGCACTGCTGGTCTTGATTGGATTACTTCATTTGGTCGAAGCAATCTTAATTTTTACCAGCGGACACTGGGGCAGCAGCCCGATATACCTGAAAAAGGATGACGGTGAGGTAGTCGGTGCGTTTTCGCTGCAGCGGTTTTGGCCAATTCCACTGGTTGCCCTGATGGTTGCAGTAGTATCTCAACCCGAAAGCGTCGGGGTAAGTATGCCAGAATGGTGGCCGATTCTTGATTCTGTCATTCAACCCGGTGAAGGTCAGGCATTATACTATATGGTCATACCAGTAGCAGCAGGGCTGGGATACGGGGATATGGCTCTTTCATCGACCCCCCGCGAGAAAACTGCTTTTTCAGCCAAAACATTGGCTCTATACAGTGTGATTCTATTGTTTATTGCTGTAGGTTCAGAGTTTTTCCCGCTGCTAATATTGCCAGGAGTGATTTTTGCCCCAGTTGGTCATGAATTACTAATCATGTATGGTAAAAAACAAGAAGAAAACCGCCATCCGCGCTATCGCCGGAAGGGATCAGAAATAGTAATAATGTCAGTATTGCCTGGAACAGCTGCTGATCAGGCCGGGCTGCAGCAGGATGACATAATCCTTTCTGTTAACAATGCTTTGCCGGCAGACAATCTGGATTTTCTTAAAAAAATTGAAGAGAGTTATTTCATGGTCCTTCTGGAGGGCATCAGGAACGGCGAACCGTTTTCAAAAGTTTTAAGAAAACAAGCTCCGGAAGAAATAGATACAAAAAGATCTTTTAAGTCCAGGTTGAATATATCTAGATACCACAGTTTGTCATTACATCGCTTTGCCGATTTAGGGATGATCCCTGTTCCCGCTCCCGATTCATTAATCTATCTTGAAATCAGCAAACCAAACCCGCTGGCAAGATTAAAGAAACTAAAATTCTGGGGCAAAAAATAGCGCTCTTGATTACCGCCCGGAGGTGTAGTTAATGTTTGCCGCCGCCGCTGCTGCTTTCATTGCAATTTTTGTAGCCGAATTTGGTGATAAGACCCAGCTGGTTACGCTGACCATGGCCTGTCGCTATCCACCCTTCCAGGTGTTGGCAGGTGCAATGGTTGCCCTTGCTGCTGTTATCGGTCTTGCTGTGGGAGTTGGAGAATTATTATCCGCTGCAGTTCCACAAAACCTTTTAACAATCATCTCGGGGTTATTCTTTATTGGAATTGGGCTGTTTACTTATCTGCGTAGAGAGCCTCCCGAAGAAGAAGCTCCTGCTAAGGCCGGCTTTTTACAAACGCTCGGTTTGGTCTTCATTGCTGAATTTGGCGATAAGACTCAGCTGACAGCGGTATTTTTAGTTGCAAGCCTTGGTTATCCCCTGGCTGTTTTTGCCGGAGCAATGGCAGCTATGTTTCTAAACCATCTGCTCGCTGTTTACCTTGGCAGCCGCTTTATTTCTCGGATTAATCCCCATATCCTTAAAAGGGGAACTGCCGGGCTGTTTATTGTAATCGGAATGATTATTATTGCAACTGAAGCGGGATCCATTCTATAATTATGTTATAATTAATATTGCTTATTAACAAATAAGCCGCTGAACAGGAGGTGTCGTAATGGCCGTCAGCAGTGGCTTTAAAATTAGATCTGACTATCAACCAACCGGCGATCAACCGAAAGCTATCGAAACCCTGGTGCAGGGATTGGGACGGGGTTCTCCTTACCAGACCCTCCTTGGAGTAACCGGTTCGGGAAAAACTTTTACTATTGCTAATGTGATCGAACGGGTACAGCGTCCAACCCTGGTTATGGCGCCAAATAAAATATTGGCTGCACAGCTTTGCAGTGAATTTAAAGAGCTATTTCCGGATAATGCAGTTGAATATTTTATAAGCTACTATGATTATTATCAACCGGAAGCGTATATCCCTCAGAGTGATACTTTTATTGAAAAGGATTCATCAATTAATGATGAAATCGACAAGCTGCGCCACTCAGCCACTAGTGCCCTTTTGGAACGCACAGATGTGATCATAGTTGCTTCTGTATCCTGTATATACGGTCTTGGTTCTCCGCATGAATATATGGAGCAGGTCCTTTCGTTGCGTCAGGGGATCCGGATCAGCCGGGATGAAATTGTCAATCGCCTGGTAGCTATTCACTATCAACGCAATGACATTGATTTCCACCGGGGGACATTTAGGGTCCGTGGTGATGTAGTCGAAATAATTCCGGCCTCTTTTTCTGAAGCTGCACTGCGAGTGGAGCTATTTGGCGATGAAATTGAACGACTGCGTGAGATTGACGTGGTAAGCGGGAAAGTGATCGGCGAGCGTTCTCATGTTGCAATTTTTCCGGCAACCCACTATGTCACTGCTCCTGAACAGCTGCAGCGGGCTATAAGAGGTATCGAAGCTGAACTTCAGGAGCAATTGGCTTATTTCCGGAGTGAGGATAAATTGCTGGAAGCCCAGCGCCTGGAGCAGCGCACCTTATTTGATTTGGAAATGCTCCAGGAAATTGGCTTTACAAGCGGCATTGAAAACTACTCGCGCCATCTTGATGGACGTCCTGCCGGCAGCCGTCCGGCTACCCTGCTTGATTATTTCCCGCCGGAAATGCTGGTTGTAATTGACGAATCACATATCACCATTCCCCAGATTAACGGGATGTACCGTGGTGATCTGTCCCGTAAAAGCACGCTGGTTGAACATGGATTCAGGCTGCCATCAGCTCTTGATAACCGGCCGCTGCGTTTCGAAGAATTTGAAACCCTGGTTAACCAGGCTATCCTGGTTTCGGCCACTCCCGGGCCATGGGAACAAGAACACAGTGATGCAGTTGTGGAGCAGATTATCCGCCCGACTGGCCTGGCCGATCCGGTGGTGGAAGTAAGGCCCGCTGAAGGTCAGGTTGATGACCTTTATGGAGAAATACGGACCAGGGCAGAAGCCGGCCAAAGGGTTTTGGTTACGACTATGACCAAGCGGATGGCTGAAGATCTGACCGAATATTACCAGAACATGGGCGTAAAAGTGCGCTACATGCATTCTGAGATCGACGCTTTAGAAAGAATGGCCATCATCAGGGGCCTGCGCCTTGGTGAGTTTGATGTCCTGGTCGGGATTAACCTTCTCCGGGAAGGACTTGACCTGCCGGAAGTAACCCTGGTCGCTATCCTTGATGCCGACAAAGAAGGGTTCTTAAGATCTGATCGCTCACTGATTCAGACTATCGGCAGGACTGCCCGGAACATTGAAGGTAAAGTGATCATGTATGCGGATCAAGTTACGCCCTCTATGCGCAGGGCAATAGATGAAACCGATCGCCGTCGCCAAAAGCAGTTAGCCCATAACCAGGAATATGGTATAATTCCGCAGAGTATTGTCAAACCAATCCGGGCAGTCCTTGAAGCTACTGCAGTTGCGGAAGAGACTGAACGTTACCAGGTCGAAGACCTGAAGAATATTGATGCAGGCAAACGCAAAAAAATGATTAAAGAACTGCGCAAGGAAATGAACCAGGCCTCAAAAGATCTGGCCTTTGAAAAAGCCGCTGAATTACGCGATATGATCTTTGAGCTGGAAAAACAAGGCTAACCGGACAGAAAGACCCTCCTCCGAGGTTAGGAGGTTAGGGGAGTGGTTAGGGGACGGTTCCTCTTACACCTTCCTCGGTCCGGTCACTGGCTGATTTAAAAGCTACCCAATTCTAAACGAGGTGACCGAATTGTCAGCAGGAGAAATTATAATCCGCGGCGCGCGGGAGCATAACTTAAAAAATATCAACCTGTCCCTGCCCCGTAACCAGTTAATTGTATTTACCGGTTTAAGCGGTTCAGGAAAATCTTCCCTGGCCTTTGATACAATCTATGCCGAAGGACAGCGGCGCTATGTAGAGTCTCTTTCGGCTTATGCCCGTCAATTTCTAGGGCAGATGGAAAAACCTGACTTAGATCAGATTGAAGGTCTTTCACCGGCAATTTCAATAGATCAAAAAACAGCATCCCGTAATCCACGTTCAACGGTAGGGACAGTGACAGAAATTTATGATTATATTAGGCTTCTTTTTGCTCGAATCGGTAATCCCCACTGCCCGACCTGCCATAAACCGATTAGCCAGCAAACGGTGCAGCAAATAGTTGATCAGGTGGTCAGTATGCCTGATCAAACACGTATCCAAGTGCTTGCTCCCCTGGTCAGAGGGCGGAAAGGCGAATATTCCCGTCTATTTGAGGAAATGAGCCGTAAAGGCTACGTGCGGGTCAGGGTTGACGGAGAAGTCCGTGAACTGGAAGAAGAAATTATACTAGACAAGCAAAAAAAACACTCTATTGAAGTAGTTGTTGACCGCTTGATCATCCGGGAAGGAATGCAGGCTCGCCTGGCTGATTCTTTGGAGAATGCTCTTAAACTAAGTGATGGTCTGGTTTTAATTCAGGAAATTGAAGGCAAAGAACAGTTGTTCAGCGAGAATTTTGCCTGTGCTGAGTGCGGTTTTAGTTTCGAGGAACTCAGCCCGCGAATATTTTCATTTAACAGCCCATATGGAGCTTGTCCCGAATGCAGTGGGCTTGGCAGTAAATCTGAATTTGCATCAGAACTGGTTATCCCCTATCCAGAATTATCTTTGCGGGAAGGAGCAGTTCATCCCTGGTCAGGACAAAATTATTACCAGCAATTCCTGGAGGCAGCCGCAAAAGCCTGGGGTGTTGATCTGGATATGCCATTTAAAGATCTCTCTCCCGAAATACAGCATAAAATATTTTATGGTTCTTCCGAAAAGGTTAGTTTCCGCTACGTCAATATGTTTAAAAGAGTGCGGAACTACAATAAAGTTTTTCCAGGTGTCCTTAAGCTCCTCGAACGCCGTTATGCATCAACCACGTCTGAAGAGATGAGGGCTGCTATGGAGAAGTTTATGCAAACAAAACCTTGTCCTGCCTGCAAAGGGAAACGCCTTAAATCATCCAGCCTGGCTGTTCTTTTAGCAGGTTACAACATAGCCCAGGTTTCAGCCCTCACTATCGAGCAAGCTGCTGGATTTTTCGATCAGCTCAAGCTTACTGAACGTGAAGAATATATAGCCCGCCAGGTGCTCAAGGAAATTGCGGAAAGACTGCGATTCTTGCGCAATGTTGGTCTGCAATATTTGAACCTTGACCGTGCAGCATCAACGCTATCCGGTGGTGAAGCTCAGCGTATCAGGTTGGCTACCCAGATTGGTTCCGGCCTGACCGGAGTTATATACATTTTGGATGAACCGAGTATTGGTTTGCATCAAAGGGACAATGCCCGTTTAATTACTACTCTCAAAGCGCTGCGGGATCTCGGTAATACCGTTTTGATTGTCGAGCATGATGAAGAAACCATTCGAGGGGCAGATCACCTGGTAGATATCGGGCCGGGCGCAGGAGCAGCTGGAGGCAAGATTGTTGCCCAGGGCGATGTAGAGGATTTAATGTCAACCCCGGATTCAATAACCGGAGATTATCTGGCTGGACGTCGTTCGGTTGCTCTGCCGGAACAAAGGCGCTTACCTTCTGATCGGTGGCTGAAGATACAGGGCGCCCGGGAAAATAACTTGCAGAATATTGATGTTGGGATTCCACTGGGTCTTTTTATCGGTGTGGCCGGAGTATCAGGTTCTGGTAAAAGCACCCTGATCAATGAAGTCTTGGCCCGTTCACTTTCTCGCAAGCTGCACCGTTCACGGGAACAGGCCGGCGAACACAGTGGTCTGGCAGGAGTAGAGCATCTTGATAAAGTGATCGTCATTGATCAATCACCGATTGGCCGGACCCCGCGTTCGAACCCGGCTACTTACACGGGGATGTTCGATGGAATACGTGAAATTTTCTCCAAAGCAGCTGAGTCACGCCGCCGCGGTTACAAACCGGGCCGTTTTAGTTTTAATGTTAAAGGTGGACGCTGCGAAGCCTGTCGCGGAGACGGAATTATTAGAATTGAAATGCACTTTTTGCCCGATGTTTATGTTCCTTGTGAAGTTTGCCGTGGCAAACGCTATAACCGGGAAACCCTGGAAGTGCTTTATAAAGAAAAGAGCATCGCTGATGTCCTCAATATGAATGTGGAAGCGGCCCTTGACTTTTTCTCAGCCATTCCAAAAGTGCAGCGCAAGATGCAGCTCCTTTATGATGTTGGCCTTGGCTATATTAAGTTAGGGCAGCCGGCGACTACCCTTTCGGGCGGAGAGGCTCAGCGGGTCAAGCTGGCCACAGAGCTATCAAGGCGCAGTAATGGCCGCAGTCTCTATATCCTTGATGAACCGACCACCGGCCTGCACCTTGATGATATAGATAAACTTTTAACAATTCTTGATCGATTGGTTGATAGTGGGAATACAGTAGTGGTTATTGAACATCACATGGAAGTGCTAAAGCGGGCTGATTATCTAATCGACCTCGGACCGGAAGGGGGAGACAGTGGCGGACAGGTTGTCGCCACAGGCACCCCGGAAGAAGTGGCCTCCTGCCCTGTATCATATACCGGTCAATGGCTGACCGAATTATTGCCGGAGCAGCGCAAGGCAGCCAAAATATAAGCACCGGAAAAGGTATCAGCAGGGGGACGGTTTATCTGCCTGACCCTGCATAGCAACACCGGACAGGAGAACCTCCAAACTATCTGGTTCTCTGTTTGTTTGGTTTCTCTGTCCCTGGTTTGGAGAGATTTAATATGATTGAGAGTCTCAAAGGAAAAGTACAGCAGGCTCCTGAATTGCCGGGTGTATATCTTTTAAAAGATAGTAATGACCGGGTTATTTATGTCGGTAAAGCGCTTTCACTGCGCCAGAGGCTTCGATCATATGTTGCCGAAAATGAGCATATGTCACCCCGGCTGCGCTCCTTACAGGCAAGTTTAGCTGATTTGGATTTTGTGGTAACTGATACTGAAGTGGAAGCGCTCATTCTTGAATGTAACCTGATCAAGGAATATCGTCCCCGCTATAATGTAAACCTGAAAGATGATAAAGATTATCCATATTTGATCATTACACCCGAGCTTTATCCTCGTTTAGAATTAATGCGACTGACCCAAACAGGCAGCCGGAGGGCGCGCTATGAACCTTTTCCAGGTAGGGAAGAGTATCGTTTTGGCCCTTTTACCGATGTCCGGGCAGTTCGTGAAACGATGCAGTTTATCGGGTCTATTTTCCCCCTGCGTCGCTGTCGGCAACCTCTTAATGGAGAGGCGGTTTCCAGCCGGCCCTGTCTTAATTACCAGATGAAACGCTGCCTGGCACCCTGCAGGGGTGAGGAGCACGTTTCACCTGAACGATACACTAAAATGGTTAAACAGATTCTTCTCTTTTTGCAGGGACGCTATGGTGAGCTGCAAAGAAAGCTTAAAACACAGATGGAAGAAGCTGCCCGGGAACAAAAATTTGAAGAAGCCGCCGCATTGCGTGACCGCCTGCAGTCATTGGAACGGGTGGCCGGACAGCAGCAAAAGATGAATTTGAATCAAGATGAAGCAGATCGAGATGTTTTGGCCCTGGCCCGGCATAAGAAACATTCTGCCGTCCACCTTTTTCAGGTCAGAGGTGGGAAATTGCTCAGCCAGGATCACTTTCCACTGGTTGGGTCAGAAGATGTAGAAGATGAAGAGGTGATCGCTTCTTTTATAAAAACCTACTATAACCAGGTAGAAAGCATGCCGGAGGAAGTTGTTGTTTCAGACCCACCTATTGATGCTGAATTACTTGAACGGTGGCTGAGAGTTAAAGCCGACCGAAAAGTTAGCTTGCGGGTGCCCCGCCGCGGGCATTTAAAAAAAATTGTCGAGCTGGCCAGGCGCAACTGTATGCTCCGGTTGGAAGAAGAGGAACAGCAAAGAGTCAGGAGAACAGAACAGCCTCTTGAGGAACTGGGCCGCCTGGTCGGATTGGACACCCCTCCGCAAAGGATCGAAGGCTATGATATTTCACACCTCAGGGGTGGTCAACCGGTGGGAGCTATGGTTGTTTTCCAACAGGGAGAACCTTCCAAAGAAGGCTATCGCCGATTTAACATACGAAAGGCGCCTGCCGGCGATGATTATGCAGCTCTACAGGAAGTTCTAACCAGACGGGCTATTCAAAAAGATTGGCCAAAACCTGATTTGATGATCATTGATGGTGGAAAAGGGCAGCTAAGTTCTGCCCGTGAAGCCCTGGATGAGACGGTTCTGAAAGGAGTTGCGCTGGCGGCTCTTGCCAAAAACCCGGATCAATTATTCCTGGAGGAGTCAGCCCTACCTGTTCGTTTAGCTTCCGATAATCCTATGCTTCAAATGCTGCAGCGTATTCGTGATGAGGTTCACCGTTTCGCGATAAGTGGTCACCGCCGCCGTAAAGCTCGAAGCAGTATTCATTCACAGCTGGAAGATATTCCGGGTATCGGGCCTTCCCGTCGCACAGCCTTGCTTGAATACTTTGGCAGCACCGAAAATATCAAAGCAGCTTCCCTTGAGGAGCTTACAAAAATCCCCGGTATCAACAATTCCCTGGCTGCCCTTATTCAGGTTCGGTTACTAAGAGAAAATGAAGCAGCAGAAAACGAACAGGGCGGGAGCAATACAACCACCTGACCTTTTCGCAGTTATTCGATAATTTATGTTATACTATACTCAATAGCGGCGAGGCAGGAGTAACGGTCAAAATTCTACCTTCGCTCAATATGAAATATCCATAAACCTTAGCACTATCTGCTATTCTAATACAAAAGTCCAGGGGAGGAAGAAAATGCGTTTCCGCCTGATTGCAGCGGATCTTGATGATACATTGCTCGATAAAAATTCATTAATATCTGTCCGGAACAAAAATGCTATTCAAGAGGCTGTGTCCAGTGGAGTCAAGTTTACAATCGCCACCGGACGGATGTTTAAAACCAGCATCTCTTACATGCAGGATCTGGGGTTGAATTGCGACTGGCCGCTGATAAACTGCCATGGAGCCCTGATTAAAACAGCGCAGAGCAGAAAAATTATTCTTGACCGGTCACTTGATAACAATATAGCAATTACTGTAATTGATGAAGCAAAAAAGTTTGAATTTCATATTGGTATCTTTGTCGATGATGAAATGTATATCTGTGAAGAAAACGAGTATTCCCGTTACTACCAGGCTTTGACTAATATTGTCCCCCAACAGGTCGGGGATTTACAGTGTTTCCTGAAACAAAAAGGGATTAGGCCCAACAAGATTAGTCTCATCAGCTGGGATGGCTATGTTGATCAACTTGAATTTAAATTGAAAGCTCGTTTTGGGGAAAAACTTTCTATCCTGCAGTCGCGTCCGTATTTTCTTGAAGTTACTGACAAAAGGGCTACAAAAGGGCAGGCCCTGCAGTGGTTGGTAGAGCAGAACGGGTTAAGGGCAGAAGAAGTTATTGCTTTTGGGGATGGGCTCAATGATCTTGACATGGTCACTTATGCAGGACTGGGTGTGGCTGTGGGCAATGCCCGACCGGCAGTGCTTAAAGCAGCAGGCTTGATTGCTGCGCCGCATTATGAAGATGGTGTTGCTGAAGTTATTGAAAAATACGTGTTGAACCATTCCAAATAGTAGAGTATAGAAGAATAGTGTTATAGAATATACATAAAATGGCACTTTAAATCGTTAAGTGGGGGGGCGATTTAAGTCGGTAACGACAATGCAATGCGGATTGTTTTGATTACGGGCCTATCCGGGGCCGGTAAGAGTTTTGCTCTGAACTGCTTTGAAGATCTGGGCTATTACTGTGTTGATAATATGCCGCCTACCCTGATTTCAAAGTTTGCAGACCTGTTTGTGCAATCTGAGAACAAAAAAATTGCCCTGGTCTGTGATATGCGGGGTGCAGCCTTTTTTAAAGATCTTTTTGAAGCGCTGCAGGAAATGGATACCCGGAACTTATATTACGAGATACTTTTTCTGGTAGCAGAAGACAATGTCTTGATCAGACGATTTAAGGAGACCAGGCGCTCTCATCCACTGGGTAAAGTCAGCCTGCCGGATGCTATTCAAAAAGAGCGGGAGGCCTTAAGTGAAATAAGAGGCAAGGCCGATAAGGAAATTGATACCTCATATCTGAAGCCCTGGGAGCTAAAGGCCAAAATTGTTGAGCTTTACGAGCCTGATCAACACGATAAGAGCATGCAGATCCAAATCATTTCATTTGGTTTTAAATATGGACTGCCTCCGCATGCAGACCTTGTTTTTGATGTGCGCTTTTTACCTAACCCCCATTATGTCGAACATATTAAATTTTTAACCGGTGAGCATGATCAGGTTAAGGATTACCTTTGGCAGTGGAATGAGACAGATAAATTTTACCAAAAGCTGCTCGATTTACTGGAGTTCTCCATACCTTTCTATGTTAAAGAGGGAAAGACCTGTTTAGTTATAGCAATCGGCTGTACCGGCGGGCAGCATCGTTCAGTTGTATTAGCTGATGAACTTGGTCGCTCTCTGGGTTCACGTTTTAATCTTTCTGTAGAACACAGGGATATAAGTAAAAGATAGACAGGAGGCGTATTTAATTGTCTTTAACCAGGCAGGTTAAGCATGAACTGACCAGGTTGGAGGAGCCTCTGAGCTGCTGCAGTTCGTGGGAGCTAAAAGCTTTGATCCTCAGAAACGGTTATTATACTATTCGTCAAAACAGGCATATTTTGATCATCATGGTTGATGATAGTGCAGTTGCCAGGCGTTTATTCAATTTGCTTCGGCAATCGGGAGTTTACTCTCCATCCATTATAAGGCAGCAGGTAAAGAAATTGCGCAAAAGTCATTTCCTGGTTCAGGTTTCGGGCAGCGAACAAATAGATGCTTTGCTGGTCTATCTTGATTTGAAGGAGGCCGGTTGTTATATCAGTTTGCCCCGCATGCGCACGGCGGTTCCAAAGAGGAACTGCTGCCGAAAAGCATTTATCAGGGGGGAGTTTCTGGCCGGAGGTAGTATCAGTGTATCAAGCCAATCCGGTTATCACTTGGAAATTAACTGTGGAATTGCTGAAGACGCCCTTGTTTACCAAAAAATTCTCGGTTATTTTAATTTGAACCCGCTTTTAAGAAAACGGGAAGGTCTTTGCTTTTTATATTTTAAAAGTGCCGAGGCAATTGCAGATTATTTACGGGTTATAGGAGCCGGCAGTGCTCTATTGGAGCTGGAAAGTATGCGTGTGGTTAGAAGTATGCGCAACCAGGTTAACCGGATAGTGAATTGCGAAACAGCAAATCTTGAAAAAATAGTCGCTTCAAGCCAGGAGCAGCTTGAGATGGTAGATCAAATAGACAGCCGTCTAGGTCTTGAGAATATATCACCTTCTTTGCGGGAAGCAGCGTTGATACGCAGAGCTCACCCTGAATCATCTTTAACTGAACTGGGCAAAATGCTTGATCCCCAGGTTAGTAAATCCGGCATGAACCACCGATTCAGGCAGTTGGAAAAGATTCTAAATAAGTCAGGTGGGCTTGTTCCTAAGCAAGGATCATGCCAGTCAGGAAACTAAAGGGCAGGATTTGGTTTTAAGATGTCGAACCTAGTTGGTACGAGTCAAAAGAATTAACCTGCTTGTAGGACAGGAGAGTTTACTGTGAAACTGGATTATAACTTGAATTTAGAGCAAACCCAAAAACTGATCATAACACCTGAACTGAAACTGGCTATAACCCTTTTACAGTATTCAGCTCTGGAAATGCAGGAACATATCCAGGAAGAACTGGTCAATAATCCGGTCTTGGAAGTTATTGAAAACAAAGAAGAAGAAAAGCCCGAGAGTGAGGAAGCTGAGCTGGAAGTTCCTGATGAGCAGATCTCCGGTGATGATTTTCCCTGGGAGGAATACTTCCGGGATATGGGCCTCGACTCTGCTCCTGATGCTCCAGGCAGCATAAAGCAAACTTCGGATCCATTACCTACTGTAGAAAATTATTCCGGTGTGACCGGAACAATGCTCGAAGACTTATTGAGCCAACTGCGCTTGCTTCCGCTTACTGCTCGTGAGTATAGTATGGCAGCTTACCTGGCCGGTAACCTTGATAGCAATGGTTACCTGCAGGGGGAAATTGAAGAACGGGCGCCTGCCCTGGGCACTAATGTCAGGGAGCTGGAAAAGGCGTTACGAATAGTTCAGAAGCTCGAGCCGACCGGTATAGGTTGCCGTAACTTGCAGGAATGCCTTGCCCTGCAGTTGGCAAAGCTGGAGGATCCCCCAGAGATAGCCGAAAAAATAGTAAATAATTATCTTCCTGCAGCAGCTGATGAGAGATACCGCTATATAGCTTCACGTCTCGGATGCGATGAACAGTCGGTTAAGGAAGCGGTGGAATTTATTCGCACCTTCAATCCCAAGCCGGGCAGTGTTTTTGGGGAAGGGGAAGAAACCCGCTATATTATTCCCGATGTAATTGTTGAAAAAGTTGATAAAGAATACGTGGTTATGGGTAATGAGGGCAGTGCCCCCTATTTGACAATCAGTCCGTTTTATCAAAAAATGCTTAAAGGTGAAAAAAATGATGAGCAGCTCTCTTCATTTATAAAGAATAAAATTGAGAAAGCTTACTGGCTAATTCGTAGTATTGAACAAAGGCGGCTTACCATTTTCAAGGTCTCTCAACAAATTGTTGACATCCAGAAGCCTTTTTTGGATCAAGGTATAAAAAAACTCAAGCCTCTGACCCTTAAGGAGGTAGCGGCCAATGTCGGTGTTCACGAGTCAACTGTCAGCAGAGCGGCTGCCAAAAAGTACATTCAAACCCCCCGGGGAATGTTTCCCTTAAAATTCTTTTTTTCAAGCGGTTTGAGCGGTGCAGGTGGTAATGATTATTCAGCTCCGAGTATTAAGAGCCATATACAAGAGTTAGTCGGTGCTGAAAATCAAAACAAACCACTCAGTGATCAGCACCTGGCCGAGCTTCTTAAAGAGCGTGGAATAAAAATTTCAAGACGGACCGTAGCCAAATACAGAGAAGAAATTTCCATTCCCCCATCATATAAACGGCGTCGTTAATCAATCATGTTACCGGGTGGTGAAGTGAAGCATTGTCCAAAATAAGTATAGAAGATATTGATGTAAGCGGTAAAACAATCTTGATGCGGGTAGATTTCAACGTCCCTCTTGATAAAGGCCTGGTGCGAGATGATGCCCGGATCCGGGCGGTTTTGCCTACCATCCAGTCGCTGCTCTCAAGGGATGCCCGTCTGGTGCTTGCTTCTCATTTGGGCCGACCTAAAGGAGAGCTCAAAGAAGAGCTAAAAATGAATCCAGTGGCCTCAAAGCTGTCAGAAATTCTGGGTAAACCGGTTAAAAAACTTGATCAGGTTGTTGGAGCGCCCGTCAATGAAGCCATTCAAGGTATGAATAATGGAGAGGTTTTGTTGTTGGAAAATTTGCGCTTTGAAGAAGGGGAAGAGAAAAATGACCCTGGGTTTGCTAAACAGCTTGCTGAACCAGTAGATATCTTTGTTAATGATGCTTTTGGCACTGCCCACCGGGCTCATGCTTCCACGACAGGAATAAGCGCTTATATTCCTGCAGTGGCCGGATTGTTGATGAAAAAAGAGATTGAAGAGCTGACCCGCTGCTTAGATAATCCGGTTCGCCCGATGTCTGCAATCCTCGGCGGAGCGAAAGTTTCTGATAAAATTAACGTAATGAGGCGTTTTCTACAACTGGCGGATTATTTAATGGTTGGAGGTGGAATGGCCAACACATTCTTTGCTGCTAAGGGTTATGCTTTGGGAGCTTCATTTTATGAAAAAGAGCTGGTGGACGAGGCAGCTTCGATCATAATCGAAAGTGAAAAAAGCGGATGTCGTTTAGTTTTACCGGTTGATCTAGTTGTAACCAGGGAGATCAAACCAGGCAGTGATTCCAAGGTTGTCAAACCGGATAAGGTTAACGATGATTGGAAAGCAGTTGATATCGGTCCCGATACGGCAAAGCTTTTTAGTAGTTATATTGCTGAATCTGCAATGATAGTTTGGAATGGTCCCCTCGGGATTTTTGAAACATCACCTTTTGATCAGGGGACCGGGCAAGTCGCCAGGGAAGTTGCAAAAAGCAGTGCTTATTCTGTGGTAGGTGGTGGAGATCTTGTCGCTGCATTGGAAGCGTTGGATCTTACCGGTGAGATTAGCTTTATATCCACCGGTGGGGGAGCTACCCTTGAATTCTGGGAAGGTAAAGAGCTCCCTGGTATAAGTGTTTTGCAGGATTCGGGACAGGAGGATGATTCCTCTGCCCGGGGCTAGATTATCAGGTGATCAGCTTGATAAACATGGCAATTAACCGGATAGAATGTTGTTTCATTAAGAAAATAGACAGGAGACTGTCTCCCTGTCCGGTGAGGAGGATGATTATTTAAATATGGATTTAATTATTGCAGCAAACTGGAAAATGCATAAAACCGCAGCGGAAACTATTGAGTATTGTCAAGCGATTCGAAAGGATGAAGAGCTTTTTAAGGGACTGGAATTGCTTGTTTGTCCCCCCTTTACCGCACTTCATGCTGCAGCGCAAATCCTTAAGGACAGTCCAATTAAGCTGGGTGCCCAAAATATGCACTGGGAGCAAAAAGGGGCTTTTACCGGTGAGGTATCTTCTGCGATGCTGCTCGATCTTGGTGTTGAATACTTAATTATTGGTCATTCTGAGCGGCGTCATTTGCTTGGTGAAAGTGATATTTGGGTGAAGCAAAAAATGAAAGCAGCACTGGCAAGCGGGTTAAAGCCAATATTATGTGTTGGGGAAACAGAAGCCGAACGGGAGCAGGGTATCACCGAAGAAGTCCTTAAAAGACAGCTTTCCTCGGCTCTCAAAGATCTGCAGGCTGAAACAGTGAAATCCCTGGTGGTAGCTTATGAACCGGTTTGGGCTATTGGAACCGGCAAGGCAGCATCTCCAGGAGATGCTGAAAATGCTTCCGCTTATATCAGGACCATTGTTGAAGATATTTTTGGCAAGGATACAGCAGATAGTCTGTTTATTCAATATGGGGGAAGCGTTAATGAAGATAATATTGGATTATTTGCTGTTCTTCCTTCAGTTCAGGGAGTTTTGGTTGGTGGTGCCAGCCTTAAAGCCGATACGTTCAGTGCCTTAATCCAGGCAGCCCGGAAGGCGGTTGAAAGTTGAACAAAGTCCTTTTGGTTATTCTTGATGGTTGGGGTTATAGCGAAGAAATTGAAGGCAATGCGTTTTATCATGCAGATACCCCGAACCTGGACTACTTCTACGAGAATTATGCCTGGTCTCTACTTGACGCTGCCGGTGAAGCGGTAGGCCTTCCTTCCGGGCAAATGGGCAATTCAGAAGTTGGGCACCTCAACCTTGGTTCCGGAAGGATTGTTTATCAGGAGCTAACCAGAATTGGGCAGTGTATAAAAACAGGTGAATTCTTCCAAAATCCTGTTTTCTTGGATGCTATGGACAAAGTACGCCAAAATGATAGCGCCCTTCATTTGGTGGGCCTGGTTTCAGACGGTGGAGTCCATAGTCATTTTGATCATCTCCTGGCTCTTCTCGAGATGGCCAGACGGCAGAATATAAAAAACGTATTCATCCATGCTATTTTGGATGGAAGGGATACCATTCCTTATGGAGCCAAACCATTTTTGGAAAGACTAAAACAGCTGGCCAAGGAGAATCAAACCGGTCAGCTGGCGACGATCTGCGGACGCTATTACGCCATGGATCGAGATCGGCGCTGGGACCGAACCGAAAGAGCTTTCCGGGCTTATACCGCCGGTGAAGGATTAAAAGCAAAGGGTCCCATCGAAGCTTTGGAACAGGCATATAAGCGCGGGGAAGCAGATGAATTTGTTCAACCGACTGTCATTGTTGATGAACAGGATGAGCCCCTTACGCTGGTTAATGATCAAGACAGTATGATTTTCTTTAACTTCAGGCCTGACCGGACTCGTCAGATAACAAGCGCACTTATTGACCGGAATTTCTCTCAATTTGATCGAGGACCTAAACCTCCGCAACCATTCCTGGTGAGCATGACCGAGTACGATCGGGAAATGCCGATACCGGTAGCCTTCACGCTCGATGATTTAAAGGCTACTCTCGGTGAGGTTTACAGCTGGTATGATATATGCCAGATGAGAATTGCTGAAACTGAAAAGTATGCCCATGTTACCTTCTTCTTTAACGGGGGCCGGGAAAAACCTTTCCCCGGTGAGGAGCGGATCATGGTTCCTTCTCCCAGAGTGGCTACCTATGATTTGCAGCCGGAGATGAGCGCTCCGGCAGTCACTGAACGGGTTATTGAAACTGTTAAGAAAGATCGCCATCATCTGATTGTAATAAATTTTGCTAACATGGACATGGTCGGGCATTCCGGTAATTTTCAGGCAGCAATAAAATCAGTGGAAGCAGTAGACAGCGGACTGGGGTCAATAGCTGCTGAGGCCCTGCCCCGCATGTGGCATGTTCTGGTGGTTGGAGATCATGGCAATGTAGAGGAGATGAAAAGCGCAGAAGATGGTACCCTTACCGCGCACAGTTCTAATCCTGTGCCTTTTATGGTGCTCAACGCTGAAAGGCCGACCCTGCGCAGCAAGGGGATTCTTGCTGATGTGGCTCCGACTATTTTAGATATTGCTGGCTTGGCTCTACCGGAGGAGATGACCGGGAAGAGTATGCTCGACGGCCAAAAACAAACAAAAGTTAAGTGACATCGGTCCTATGTTAACCCGATGTTACAAGCGTGCAGAAGGTTGAGAACACCTGGTCAGTCTGAATATGGGATAGGGGAGTGATAAATGTGGAAGAACGGATTAAAACAATTCAAGCCCGGGAGATTCTTGATTCCCGGGGCAATCCGACCATCGAAGTTGACGTTCTGTTGGAGGGCGGTTGGACTGGCCGGGCGTCAGTGCCTTCCGGAGCATCTACCGGTGCATTCGAAGCAATTGAGCTGCGTGACGGGGACGAGAAACGTTATCAGGGGAAAGGCGTCCTGGCTGTCAGGCGTCATGTTAATGAGGTATTGGCTCCTGAACTTTGCGGTCTGAGCGTCCTTAACCAAAAAGATTTAGATCTACTGATGATTGAACTCGATGGCACAACCAATAAATCACAACTCGGGGCTAACGCGATTCTTGGTGTTTCGTTGGCAGCGTCAAGAGCGGCTGCAGCAATGCTTGATTTGCCCCTCTATCGCTATATCGGCGGGCTGGATGCCTGTATGCTGCCGGTGCCCTTTATGAATATACTAAACGGCGGAGAACATGCCGATAATAATATGGATATTCAGGAATTCATGATTGTCCCCCTGGGAGCGAATACCTTTTCACAGGCTCTGAGAATGGGAACGGAAATTTTTCATCACCTTAAGAAAATATTAAAAACCCGCGGCCTTAATACTAATGTCGGTGATGAGGGTGGCTTTGCACCCAATCTTGAATCCAGTGAAGCCGCGCTTAAAATTATTGTTGAAGCCATTTCTGCAGCTGGTTATCAGCCGGGAAGCGATATTAGCCTGGCTATAGATGCAGCGGCAAGTGAGTTTTGCCAAGATGGTTTATATCATTTGGAAGGTGGAGTTTATTCAGCCGTTGAACTGATCGACTATTATCAGGATCTGGCCGGTCGTTTCCCCCTGATATCAATTGAAGACGGTCTTGATGAGGATGACTGGGCAGGTTGGCAGTCTATGACTGCTGAGATGGGTACAGATATTATGATTGTTGGCGATGATCTTTTTGTAACCAGCCCTGAACGCCTGGGCAGGGGGATAGATTCTGCTATAGGCAACGCGATCCTTGTTAAGTTGAACCAGATTGGCACCCTCAGCGAAACCCTGGAAACGATGAGTATGGCGCGCCGTGCCGGTTACAACCGTATGATTTCCCATCGTTCCGGCGAAACTGCAGACAGTTTTATTGCCGATTTAGCTGTGGGTACCAATTCCGGATTGATAAAAACCGGAGCGCCTTCCAGGATTGATCGTGTGGAGAAGTATAACCAGCTCTTACGAATTGAAGAACAACTGGGGCAGGCCGCCTGCTTTGCCGGTGAAAGTATAAAGTAATAGTAATAAACTGCCGCAATCAACTAGCTGACCGAAAAATTTTCCAGTTTGTCCCGCATCAACACCGGATCCTAAACAGGAAACTTATTTGTATTTGTCAAAGCGGCGGGGATGTGTTAGAATATCATGCGGTAAGAGGTATAGGATTTTCTTAAGATTAATGGAGGTACTGAAAAATGATCGGGCTTGTTGTTAATATTATTTACCTGGTTTTATGTGTTGGACTAATTGCTACTGTTCTTTTACAGTCGGGTCGAAGTGCCGGTCTAGGGGCAATTGCCGGGGGAGCTCAATCCCTGATTGGCAAAAAGAAAGGCCTGGATGAAATGCTGGGTAAGGTAACTACTTACCTGGCCGTAGGGTTTATGCTTTTTACGATTATCCTGGTTCTAGTAAACTAAAAACCCGGGATTTGATAGAAATATTCTACCGGCAGGGGAGCCTGGCTCTATCCCCTGCCTTTAAGTTTTTGAGGAAAAGTTTTATAATAATATACAAGAAGGTTGAAGGAGATGGATTTTAAGTTTTGACTAAACAAAAGAATGCAGCAATGATCCTGCGTGAAAAGATCAGGAAGCTGCTTAAAGGCCACCACCAAAAATCTCTGAATCTAAAACAAATTCTGTCCGGCCTTAAGATGGAGCAGCGGGATAAAAGTATACTCAGAGATGAGATAAAAAAAATGGTCAACGAAGGAGAGTTGATCAGAACTGACAGCGGGCGTTTTGGTATACCCGAACGCCTTGACTACCTGACCGGGGTGCTGGAAGGTAACCGGAAAGGATTCGCTTTCCTGCGTCCTGAGCAAGAACGTGAAGATGTTTATATCAGTCCCGGGAATTTAAACGAAGCCGCTCACGGAGACAGGGTTATTGTGCGCCTGAGCCAAAAAAGAAGTAGGCGGCGCAGAGAAGGAACCGTGATGGGAATCCTTAAGCGCGGTCAGCGCCGATTGGTTGGGGCCCTCCATCGTGAAGGGAAAAGGTACTACGTTATTCCTGATGATCAGCGCTTTCCTGGTATAATTCAGGTTTCCCGGAAAGATATGCCCCAGGCGCAGGCCGGTGACATGGTGGTTGCTGAAATCAAGAAATGGGCGCAGGGCAGCCAGCCTTCGCGCGGAAAAATTGTTGAACATATCGGTCCACCTGGGAGCTTTCGCACCGAGCAGTTGACCTTTAAGCATAAATATGATCTGCCCGGCGAACATCCGGAGCAGGTATTTAAAGAACTCGAAACTTTACCCGGTGAAGAGGACATTTCACGGCTGGCTGAAGACCAGAAACGCACCGACCTGCGTGACATAAAGATGGTAACTATTGATGACGAGCAGGCCAAGGATTTTGATGATGCTGTATCAGTAGAGGTTCTGCCCGGTGGCAGCTATCGTCTGGGTGTTCACATCGCTGATGTTTCTCAATATGTTCGTGAAGGAAAACCACTTGATCGGGAAGCTTTAAAAAGAGGAACTAGCATTTATCTGGTCGGTCGGGCTATTCATATGCTGCCGTCCTTGCTTTCAGAAAACATTTGCAGCCTACAGGCTGAAAAGGATCGTTTAGCGGTCAGTGTGCTTATGGATATCGGCCCGGAGGGTCAATTAAAGGATGCCAGGTTTCATGCCAGTGTAATCCGGGTTAACGAGCGCCTGACTTATCAGCAGGTTGAAGGTTATCTGAATGGTGATGGGCCTGCATCAGCATTTAAAGATAGTTCGTTAACTAACAGCCTGGATCATATGGACAAACTTGCTGATCTACTGCGCCGCCGGAGGATGGAGCGCGGAACCCTTGATCTGGATCTGCCGGAAGCGCGCATTGAAATCGATGATGAAGGAGTTCCGCTTTCTATAGAGAAGCGTGAAATGGGCCGATCCGAATCATTAATTGAAGAATTTATGATTTACTGTAACGAAACGGTTGCTGAGCATCTGGCTGAAAAGGAACTGCCCTGTATTTATCGAATTCACGCTGTTCCAACAGAGGAAAAACTGGCCTTGCTGCGGCAGACTTTGACCCTGATGAATGTTCAGGCTGTTGCTAACATGAAGGAATTAAAGCCAAAGCATTTGAAAACATTATTAGAGAAGAGCAAAGGTGAAAAAACAGAAAGGTTGGTCCGATACCTGATCTTGCGTTCCCTGCCCCAGGCTTGTTACAGCGCCTCCAATGATGGTCATTTTGGCCTGGCCTCCAATTGTTATTGTCATTTTACTTCGCCGATCAGGCGCTATCCGGACCTTGTTGTCCACCGAGTATTAAAAAAACATCTTTCACCGAGCGGATATTCCGGTGAAAAAATGAAACGCCTGCAATCAAGGCTGCCTGCTATAGCCCAGCAATCATCAGAAAGAGAACGGGCGGCAGTAGAAGCAGAACGGGCCAGCATAGAAATTAAAAAAGCGCAGTACATGGAGCAAAAAGTAGGTGAAGTTTATACAGGGATCATTAACGGGGTGACCAATTTTGGGGTTTTTGTTGAATTGGATAATACCGTAGAAGGGATGATTCCGGTCAGCGAACTCTCAGATGACTATTATATATATGACGAAAGGGCAGCTATGCTGACAGGAGAGAGGAGCCGGAAAACTTACCGGTTGGGCGATACTCTCCAGGTACAGGTAATTCGGGCCAGTCGTGAAGAAGGAAAAGTTGCTTTTGCCCCTTATAGTGATCAATAGATGCTTTAATATTTAACTTAATGACTAAGCAATGATTTATTTAAGGAGGTAATTTTTAATGGATATTTACAAAGTATTAAAAGAACGCAGAAGCGTTAGAAAGTACAAGTCGGATCCGGTGCCTGATGAAACGTTAAAACGCATCCTGGAAGCGGCCCAATTGGCACCCTCCTGGAGCAACATGCAATGCTGGAGATTCATTGTGGTTCGTGATCCGAAACGCAAAGAACAGCTGGCAGAAAGCGTGCCTGATAAAAATCCCGCAATTAAAGCTATCGGACAAACAGCCCCGGTAGTAATAGTTCTCTGCGCTGACCCGAAAGCTTCGGGACAGCAGGATAACAAAGATTACTATTTGCTGGACTCCGGGCTTGCTATGCAGCAGTTGATGCTGGCTGCCCACGCTGAAGGACTTGGCACTTGCTGGGTGGCCTGGTTTGATGAAGCAAAAGCCCGTGAAGCCTGTGCTGTGCCCCCTGATTACCGGGTAGTTGCACTGACTCCGCTCGGCTTTCCCGAAAAGCAGCCATCTGAAAAGCCTCGCAAAGAATTAGGAGAGATCGTTTTCACTGAAGAGTGGGGAAATCAAACCAAGCTTGACTAAATCAAGCTTATAAATCATGCAGCTTAAGCTATGCCAAGTTAGTAGTATCAAGAGAGAAGCTGAACCGGTTTGAAATATACCTTGTTTCTGCGTCAACTGTTTATCAACCATAATTGTCATCGGAGCGTTAACTATGGAAAAAGTAGTCAGTAAAAATCGTAAAGCCTGGCATGATTTTCATATCGATGAAGCTTATGAGGCTGGGCTAGTCTTGACGGGCACTGAAGTGAAATCTGTGCGTAATTCCCGGGTAAACCTTAAAGACAGCTATGCGAAGGTTGAAGATGGCGAACTTTTCTTGTATAATATGCATATAAGCCCTTATGATCCGGGCAATCGTTTTAATCATGAACCTTTGCGAACTCGTAAGTTACTGATGCATAAAGTTGAGATTAGCCGACTAGCGGGTAAAATACAGGAGAAAGGCTATGCGCTTATTCCCTTGAAAATTTACATGATAAGAGGCCTGATCAAAATTGAATTGGGCCTGGCCAGAGGTAAAAAGAAATACGATAAGCGCCGGGATATCGCTGAACGGGATAGTAAACGCGAGATGGAAAGAGAGTTTAAGGAAAAACAGAAAATATAATAAAGTTTGGGGGCGTTTTGGATTCGACGGGGGTCGTGGAAGCAAGAGCGGCAAGTCCAGGACCATGACCTGGATAAAACATGGAACGGCTATAGACGCCAAACCGAATTACGCACTCGCTGCTTAAATAAAAGCAGCGCATCCCTTCTTTCCCTGGCCGGGGGAAAGAGCAGGGGTGTCAAAAATCCGGTCTACCGCAGAAGCGGCGGTCCCACCGCTGCTGTGGGAAATTTAACGGGACTGGCACCAAAGGATCCCTGTTCCGGGGAGCCGCTGGTGTGAGATAAAAACCGGGACTAAGCTTGTAGAAGCTCTTGTAGCCGGGCCTTCGGACGCGGGTTCGACTCCCGCCGCCTCCACCATTAGAAAAAGAACTACTCCTTAATCTGCCCAAATAGTTATACCAATTGTATTGCTGATCGGGTCAATTTTAGCTATTATTGTCGGATGGCTTCCTGCTGTGGGGCATTACCCTCATCTAGCAGGTGCTGTAAAAAGAGTTAATTTGTTATTATTATTTCGTTCTACCCATAGAGAGATATGAAAAGATACTAGACGAAGTAAACTCCAACATGGTTCTTTCAGATTAGTTTTTGCACATAAATGAACAGCCCCCTTGTGAACAATCAAAAATCAGAAGTGTCTGCTCAGCCGTGCTGCGTTTTGGCCTGGATCCATACAGACCGACCAGCTGCAACCTTTGTTTCGTCGAACATTGCGACCGCTCTATCGCAATGTCGCCAGCTCAAAATGCATCACGACTATAGCTGAGCAGTAAAGTTTTGGTTTTAGGTAACCGCTTGATCTTTACCCTTGAAAGGAAAGCGACGAAGTAGGTTGATTGTCAGCATAAAGGCACTTGAATAGGAACTAATAATAAGAGGTGATTTCAAGTGAATTGGATGGCATACGATGAACTTGCCTGGACCGATGATATCTTGGCTCCTCCTGAAACTTATGAAGAAGAGGCGCTTTTCTACGTTGAGGCAATTATAAATCGTATTTCTGCCCAGAATGTAACAATGCTGCACCTGGGTTGTGGTGCGGGGGGGCATGATTTTCATTTTAAGGAGCATTTTTCCGTTACAGGGGCGGACATAAGCGAAGGAATGCTTGCTTTGGCGAAGGAAAGGAATCCTGAAGCAACTTATGTAACGGGCGACATGAGAACCATTGATCTAAACAGAAAATTTGATGTAGTAGTCATTCCAGATTCCATCACGTACATGACCACCCTTGCGGATTTGAAAAAAACGATTGTGAATGCCGCTCGCCATTTGAAAAACGAAGGAATTTTACTTGTGGTTGCCCATATGAAAGAGGATTTCAGGGAGAATAATTTTGCCTACTCCGGTGAAAAAGGAAACATTCATATTACGGTGTTTGAAAATAACCATATCGTGTCTGACAGCACTTATGAAGCTGCCATTATCTATTTGATTCGTCAAGAAGTTGAATTAAGCATCCACCACGAGGTTCATACCCTTGGTTTGTTTTCTTATGACCAATGGATGGCTGTTTTCGGGGAGTGCCGATTGAAAATAGATGAAATGAATATGGATCATCTTTACGATCAATACCTTCTTGAGGATGGTGAATATAGGCTTAAAATGTTTATAGGGTCATTAACAAACAAATGAGAAGGTTAAACGAGAGGATGATATATTATGAAACAGTGGTACGAAAAATTGTATGATAATTATGGGGATCAATATGACAAGGAATCTTTTACCCAAGGGACTATAGGTGAATGTGACTTTATCGAAAGAGAACTGCAATATGACAAATCTTTAAAAATTATTGATATTGGTTGCGGAACCGGCAGGCATTCAATTGAACTTTGCAATAGAGGGTATGACGTCACGGGCATTGATCTCTCGGAATCCCAGTTGGAAAAAGCTAGAGAGAAAGCAAAAATGCATAACCTTAAGATCGATTTTTTGCAACATGACGCAAGAAATCTACCCTTTGAAAATCATTTTGATGTTGCTATTATGTTATGCGAAGGGGGATTCCCCCTCATGGAAACAGACGAGATGAATTACAAAATATTGGAAAACGCCACAAAAACACTGAAAAGCTCCGCGAAATTAATTTTTACAACCCTCAATGGCCTGTTTCCCCTCTGCCACTCCATTAATGATTTTCATGAAGCGGATGCCCATACAGAAGGAGCGAATTATAAAAGCGAGAGTTTTGATCTGATGACCTTCAGGGACTATAATATAACTACTTTTACAGATGATGATGGCAAAGAACACCGGCTTGAGTGTAATGAAAGGTATTATATTCCAAGTGAAATTACCTGGCTGCTTAAATCCCTGGAGTTTAAAAGGATTGAAATATTCGGATCAAAGCTGGGGGCTTTGTCAAGAGAAGATAAACTAAAAACAGAAGATTACGAAATGCTTGTTATCGCCGAAAAGTAGCGGGAGGTTGTTCTATTCCCCCACAAAAATTAATTAAGAGTAGAGAATAATTAGGCTTTTTAGAGCTACAAAAATGTCCATTACCGACATTGGGTGCTTGCCCCGCAATACAGGATTCGGCCTAGCAAGGGTCTTGATGAACAATTTTAATCACAGATTCCACAAAAGCTTGGACAACGCAAAAACCGCGCTGTCTGCATAACGCACAGCCTCCACTACGATTATTTCTTAAATTTAAAGGCATAAAAAAGAAATACCGAGGTTGATACAAAATAAATTACAGGAGTTTATCTACTACCTCCTTACACGAACTTCTTATCCTTTTGGTTCTATTGCTTAATAGATCTGTATTTGCTATAATACTCCTGCGAGGGCGTGTAGCTCAGGTGGGAGAGCACTTGGCTCGCATTCAAGAGGTCAGGGGTTCGAGTCCCCTCACGTCCACCACGGTAGGGGTTTTTGGGTACATGTAATTGCCCGAAAACCTTTGTCATAAAGGCTGAAACGGAGGTTTATATTAAATGAAGAAGTTTACACGTAAGTATCCTCTATACTATATCGCATTAACTGTATTGATCTTTACCCTGGCTGTTATGATATCAGCCTGTGATGGAAATGATACCGGAACCGGGGATGTTGAAGTAGATGAGGGTGCCATAGTTGTTCCAGATGACTATTCAACTATTGAGGAGGCAATTGAAGCATCAGAAGATGGTGATGAAATTGTGGTCCAGCCCGGAACATATAACGAGAATATCAATTTTCAAGGGAAGAATATAACCATTCGCAGTGTGGATCCTGAAAACCCAGAGATTGTTGCAGATACCGTCATTGATGGAGGCGGTTCTGATTCAGTGGTTTCCTTCAAAAACGAAGAGGGGGAAGATGCAGTACTCTCCGGTTTTACTATAACCGGTGGTAGCGGTAACCGGGAAAGCCTGGAGTTTGAAATAGAAGGTGAGCTGCGAGAAGAACCTGCTAACTACGGGGGCGGGATAATTATCTTAAGAGACTGTTCCCCGACTATAACCAATAATGTAATTACCAACAATGTTAGCTCTCGCGCTGGAGGGATCATGGTTTACCATGCCTCACCTTTTATTCGCGATAACAAGATTATTGATAATATCGCTGATGGTGGTGGGGGAGGATTGTTTATAGTAGACTCTTCTGCAACTGTTCGCGCTAATGAAATTGCTGATAATACTGCCGGTAGAAGTGGTGGTGCAGTTGCTGTTAGTGGAGAGTCAGATGCTATGTCCGTATTTGAAGCGAATACTATTCATAATAATCGGGCAGACAACGGTGGTGCCTTTTCATTTTTTCAGACCAATCCAAGTGTCCTGAACAATAGTATTTTCGATAATAATGCAGAAAACAATGGTGGTGGATTTTTTATGGCAGAATCTTCACCGGAAATTGCAGATAATGATATTTCCGACAATTATGCCGGTTCCCTGGGTGGAGGAATGGCTATCTTTATGGGATCCTCGCCTACTCTTGAAAACAACATATTTATCGGTAATGAAGCAGAAGCCGGGGGTGGGATTGCAGTAAATATAGATTCTTCCCCCACCATAAAAATCAATACTATTTCTGACAACCGGGCCACCAATGGCGGGGGATTAGCTTTAAGTAATCAGGCAAATGCTGAAGTTGCTGACAATGATATCACCGATAATTATGCGGAACGCAATGGCGCCGGGATTCTTGTCCAGGCATCTGATCCAATCATTGATGGCAATGTGATTAGAAGCAATGAATCTCGTCGGGATGGCGGAGGATTATTCATTACTGCTGAGTCTAATATTACTGCTGCCAACAATAGTTTTGAAGGTAACCGGGCCAGAAATGGTGGTGCGATTTACAATGCGGAGGGATCTATGCTGGAGCTAAATGATCCTGATGACAATGTATACGAGGACAATGCACCGGATGATATTTACGAGGAATAAGGGGTTTTGAAGTTTTGTTTTATAAACTCACAAAATTTCCTGCAAATAGCATTATTTTTCAATTTAGTAAAACATGGTATACTAAGGCTGTCTGTATTGGTACAGGCGGCCTTTTATTACCTTAAAACCTAAAGTAATAATTTGTTGCTCACTGCTTTGCAAGCATCCTTATAGACAGGCGTATTTTGGGTGGAGGGATCGTAATTGTCGCGTAAAACATCTGGCAAGGGAAAGAAGAAAAAACAAAGCGGCGTCACCGGTAAAAAGGTTGACTCCAAGCATACCCGGCAGCATAAAAATGCAAGGATCGATAACATCAAAAGCTGGGTAGAAAAAGGCCTTCCTTATTTAATGCTTACTGTGATTTCGCTGTTATTGTTTATAGGGCCATTTCAGCGTGGGTTGTTTTTCCCTCGCGAATTATTGATTGCCAAAGTGGTGATTTTTGGTCTGTTGATTGTGTGGGGTTGTTTTCGTCTATTTAAAAAAGACGGGCGCTTACTTGACTCTCCCCTGGATATTTGCCTGATTGTGCTATTGGTAGCATACTTTACTTCTTTCTTCTTCGCGGTTCACAAACGCGATGCACTGGAAGAATTGTTAAAAATTGCATCTTACCTGGTAGTTTACCTTGTCGCGCTTGATATTTCCCGTTACTGGTGGTTCCCTGCACATAAGCTAAATTTAAGTCAGGAACGTAATTCAGATCAAGAATATAAAGAGAGTTCATCGTATCTACCTCCCGGGGGCAGCTTCATCCTGCATGTAGTCCTGCTTGCTGCTTTTGTCGTCACAGTAGCCAGCCTGGGTGTTCCTGCCGGTCACTGGGAATTTGCTGGAGCCTATGCTTCTAACCGAATCGCTTCCCCGATGGGTTATGCAAACACTGCTGCCTCTTACCTGATGGCGGCTTACCTGCTGGCGCTTGGCCTGGCTCCACTTGCTAAAAAGTGGCTTAAGGTTTTATATCTCGCCCCGGCTGCATTAATGCTTTTAACGGTGGTTCTAACTTTTTCTCGCGGCGCCTGGATGCTTTTGCCTCCTTTAAGTCTGTTGCTAGTTTTGGTTGCTGCTCCCGGTGAAAGGTTGCGCTCATTCCTATATTTACTTGTTACCGGCTTGACTGCGGTTCCGGCTGCTTTGATGGTAGATCCTGTTTTTAGATCAGATACACCAGCTCAGGCCTGGGTTTTGATTATATCAGCTGTCGCTGCTGCTATGCTTCTGGGTTTGCTTGTGGAGCTATATCTCAGTCAAAGCCGCAAGCTTCGTATTGCCCTGGCTGGCGGAGGATCAGCGATTGTTTTGGCAGCCTTATTTGTGATCTTCATACTACCAGCTCTGGGTCCGATTCAATTAGGGCGAACTGCTGACGAAGCGGTAGAGTCTCAGAGTGTTGAGCAGGTGATCAGCAATGCCATACCTGAGCAAGGTTATCAGCTGTCTATGGAGATCAATGCAAAAGAGGAACCTCTAGCCGATGAAGAAGAACCTGCTTATGCCTGGCGGGTCAGGGTCCTTGGAGGGCTTCCCGGGTATCGGGATCTAGAAATCCTTGATGATCGGGGCGGAGCAACCGATGGCTGGGAGAAAAAAGAATTTACATTTGAGACGGAAGAGGATATGGAGCGTCTGGATGTGCGCATTTATAACCGCTATCCCGGGACATCCGTAAGTGCGCGGAATGTTACTCTTAGTTCAGAAGAGACAGAACATAATTTAAGGTTCGCTATGAACCGGATGCTTCCAGACCGTTTTTATGACCGTATATTCTCCTATTCCCTGGATCGAAATTTAAGAGCCAGGGTTGATTTTATGGAGGATGCAGTTGAAGTAATTGGGGATTATGCTATTACAGGTGCAGGTGGCGGAGGCTGGAACGCTCTTTACCGGGTTTATCAGGATCGCCCTTATAATACAACTGAAGTTCACAATCATTTCTTGCAAGTCTGGATTGAAGCCGGTTTGTTTGGGTTTTTGGCTTTTGTTGGGATTTGGGTCAGTTTAGCAGTGGCTTTTATACGTAACTGCCTGAAAAACAGAGCCTCTCCCAGGGTATGGCAGCTCTGGGCAGCTTCTTTTTTACCGGTTACTGCCTTGGGAGCTCATAGCGTTATCGATTGGAGTTTTTCCATGGGCGCGGTTGGTATCTTCCTCTTTGTTTTGCTTGGGGCCGGGCGCAGTCTTGATAACAGCACCTGGTTCCCCTGGAGCCGGATTGATCAGCAACGGCCTGGAAGGCGCGGCATGCTGATCGGGATCGGCGGAGTTACCATGGGTCTTTTCCTGTTTATCTATACTCTCACCTTGCTGAATGGAATTAATACTACCTGGCGCTCCCAGGAGTTGATGGAAATGAATAATATTAAAGGGGCAAAAGCAGAAATGCGCAAGGCTATTGAACTGGA
>PWEB01000071.1 GCA_003553305.1 Syntrophomonadaceae bacterium | reverse complement strand
TTGTGGTCTGGTGCGTTCTCGCAATGAAGACAGCTGTTTTGTAAAAGCCGATACTGATATGGCCTTACTGGTGGTAGCTGATGGAATGGGGGGGCACCAAGCCGGTAATGTGGCGAGCAGCCTGGCAATTTCTGCTGCTGAAAAAATTTGGAATAATTTAGATTACAGTGTTTCGCCTTCAGCAGAAGAAGCCCGAAAGATAGTAAACCACTTGGTTGTCGAAGCTAACAAAACAATTTTTGCCGAGGCAAATAATGCCTCTTCCAGGCGGGGAATGGGGACCACCCTCACCGCCGGTTTGCTCTGCGGAAAGCGGCTTACTATTGGTCACGTTGGCGATAGCAGAGCTTATTTAATCAAAGATGGTAGTATAGAACTTCTTACCAAGGATCATTCCCTCCTGGAACAGTTAATTGAATCCGGGCAAGTCAGGCCTGAGGAGGCCCAAAGCCATCCCCAGCGTCATATTGTGACCCGCGCTTTGGGACTTAGCGAAAATCTTGAAGTAGATATACTTGAAGAGGACTTAGATGATCAAGCGAGCCTTTTATTTTGTACCGATGGCTTAACCAACCTTGTTTATGATGATGAAATTTTAGATTTATCGAAAAGAATGTTCGATCCGCAGATTCTGGCAAAAGCACTAATAGATTTGGCCAACGAACGAGGCGGTTATGATAACGTCACGGTGGTTATTGCTGCCGGTATTGGGGGTCAGAGGCCTTAATGGTTGGAAAAGTATTAGCAAAACGTTATGAATTAATTGAGAAAATAGCTGAGGGTGGAATGGCCCGTGTATACCGCGGCCGTGATCTGATCCTCAAGCGGACTGTGGCAGTTAAGGTGCTCAAGGACCAAATGACCGGTGACGCAGGTTTTATTCGCCGCTTTGAAAGGGAAGCCCAATCTGCTGCAGGCCTGTCCCATCCCCACATAGTGAATATTTATGATGTCGGTGAAGAAAATGGAACCAACTTCATGGTCATGGAATATGTGGATGGTAAAAACTTAAAAGAGTATATCAGGGAGAAAGGGCGCCTTCCGGTTCATGAAGCAGTTAAGATTGTCCAGCAAATTGCTGAAGCTCTTGAGCAGGCTCATGCAGCCGGGGTCGTTCACCGCGATATAAAACCGCAAAATATTCTTTTTTCCCGGAGCGGCAAAATTAAAGTAACTGATTTTGGTATTGCTATCGCCGGAGATGGAGTAACGGTTACCGCTGGTGATACAATAGTTGGCTCTGTACAGTATATTTCACCGGAGCAGGTCCGGGGTGGAGTAGCTGGGAAACAGTCTGATTTATATTCGCTGGGCATTGTTTTTTATGAAATGGTGACCGGAAAAGTGCCTTTCACCGGAGAGAGCCAGGTAGCAGTGGCTATGAAGCATATCCAGGAAGAGATAGTCCCGCCCCGGCGCCTGGTTGAAAGTTTGCCGGAAACCCTGGAGCGGATTATACTTAAAGCAGTTCAAAAAGATTCCGCAGAACGTTACACAAGCGCTTCTGAGTTACTTGAAGATCTTTTCTATGCTGGAGATAAGGGGGTGCCCCGGGTTGCGCCGCCCCGCAGTAAGCTTACGGGAAGTGACGATGATGAAGGCGAAATGGTTTTAAGGCCATCTCCGGGCGGTTTGTCAAAGAAGAAAGTTTCTATATTCCGCAGAATAAACTGGAGATGGGTAAAGGCTTTGGTTGTTATTATCATGCTGGCCGGAATTGTGGGCGGAGGCTTTCATTATGTGAGCAGTTATGTTTATTTGCCGGAGGTCACTGTTCCTGAAGTTAAGGGCATGAGCCAAAACGAAGCTATGGCGATGATCAGGGAAGAAGGGCTGGTTCCCAGCCCAGATATTTCTTATATATCCGATGATGAAGTTCCGGTGGGCAGTGTAGTAAAAACTGATCCTCCCGAAGGAAGGGTGGTTCGCCAGGATAGGGTTATCGATATTTTTGTCAGCCAGGGGCCGGACTATATTGTTACACCTGATCTTTCCGGCCGCACTGAGATGGAAGCGCGGACCATCCTGAGTGAGCTGGATTTGCAATTAGAAGTGATCAGGGAATACAACGAAGAGGTGGAAGAAGGCGATATTTTCCGCCAGGTTCCCGGAGAATCTTTCCGGATTACTGAGGGAGATAAAGTGACCGTTTATGTCAGCCAGGGCAGGGGGCCTTTTAGAATTGCTAATCTGGTCGGTTACTCTGAAGAGGGTGCCGTCGATTACCTGGAAGCAAATAACTTGAGGCCCCGCATTCGGACTGAGTTTTCCGTTGGTTCATCCGGACATGTGATCAGGCAAAAACCGGAACCGGGAGAGGAAGTTGAACCCGGGCAATCAGTTGATCTAATTGTTGGAAGATAAACTGATTTTTGAAAGGTAAGGAGGTTTTATTTGCTCCAGGGAAAAGTAGTTAAAGCATCGGGGGGGTTTTTCACTGTCCTTGAACAAGATGGAGGCGAATACTTTTGCCGTGCCCGCGGAATGCTCAAACAAGATGAGAAAGGTTTGATGGTTGGGGATTGGGTTCTCTTCGAGCCTGTAAAAAACAGTTCCGGAGGATCAAACAATGAAGGAGTGGTTGAAAAACTGCTGCCCCGTAAAAATTTCCTGCCTCGTCCCCCGGTAGCGAATGTCGACCAGTTAATGGTGGTAATGTCTCTGAAGCAGCCTGAATGTGACTGGCAGCTTGTCAGCCGCATGCTGGCCCTCGCTGAAAAAGAGGGCCTTTCAGCAATCGTCTGTCTCAATAAAATTGATTTGTTATTAAAGGAAGAGCTGGATGAACTGCCTTTTGAACCTGGGCCCTTTCCTTATAAAATGATCTACACCAGTGCTGTCAACAACAGCGGGCTGGATGATATTAAAGAGTGTTTAAGCGGACAGTGCTCTGTTTTAGCCGGTCCCTCCGGAGTTGGGAAATCAACCCTGCTCAATGCCATTCAACCGGGGCTGGCCCTGCAGACCGGCCCGGTCAGTGATAAAATTAAGCGTGGGAAACATACTACCCGCCAGGTAACACTGATCCCGCTTGAAACAGGGGGCATAGTTGCCGACACTCCAGGTTTTACGCGCCTGAATTTCTTTGAGATTGAAGCAGAAGATTTGGCCGATTACTTTCCGGAGTTTGATGATTTGCGGGGCCAGTGTGCTTTTCGTGACTGCCTGCATATCAATGAACCAAAATGTGCAGTCTGCCGGGAAGTAGGCAATTCTATAAACCCCCTGCGTTATGAACACTACAAGCAATTTGTTAAAGAGTTAAACAAACAGGAGGCCTTTTAACGATGACTGTAAAGGTGGCTCCATCACTTTTATCTGCTGATTTCAGCTGTCTGGGTGATGAAATAAAACGGATTGAAGATCATGGTGCCGATTGGATACACCTTGATGTTATGGACGGGCATTTTGTGCCGGCCATTACGATCGGACCGGTAGTGGTTAAATCATTGCGGCCGCAGACTGAATTATTCATGGATGCTCACCTGATGGTCAGTAAACCGGAAAATCACATCGAATCATTTGTTAAAGCAGGAGCGAACTTGATTACTGTTCAGGCAGAAACAACTGCCCATCTTGACCGGGTTTTACGCGGGATTAAGGACCTCGGGGCCAAAACCGGGGTAGCCCTGAATCCGGCAACTCCACCTTCTGTCCTGGAATATGTTTGGTCTTTGCTTGACCTGGTGCTGGTGATGAGTGTTAACCCCGGTGCCGGAGGGCAGGAATTTATCCCGACTGTTTTCCCAAAGATTAGTTATATTGCCAATCAAATTCGCAGTCGTGATTTAAGCACGGAATTGCAGGTTGACGGGGGTATTAACAGACATAACGGGCCGGATATTGTCAGATCAGGAGCGACCGTTCTTGTCGCAGGATCAGCTATTTTTAAGGCTGAAGACGGGATGAGCCTGATTGGCGAATTGAAAAATAGCGGCCAATAGATAAACTCAGTTTCTGTTAAAACCAAAGTGTCTTGTAAATTTTACAATATGTGCTATAATCTATTCAACCGTTATCTTCAGGGTCAGGTGAGAAGGATTAGATCCTTCAATTCCGAACCGGCGGTAAAACTTTCTTGCAAAGAAAGTTAAGCCCGCGAGCCTAAGTGGCTGATCCGGTGTAAATCCGGAGCCGACAGTATAGTCTGGAGGGGAGAAGAGACGGCTTACAAAAAGCTTCAATTGCCCAAAAAGACCCTGAAGCATTAATATGCTCGGGGTTTATTATATTCTTAACTAACGAGGTGAATGTAGTTGGATGTCGATGATCGATTTATGTGGATGGCCCTTGACCTGGCCCGCCAGGGTCGCGGCCGGACCAGTCCCAACCCGATGGTTGGTGCTGTTGTCGTTCAGGATTCCGAGGTAGTGGGGACCGGTTATCACCAGGCCGCAGGAATGCCCCATGCCGAAACAATTGCCCTTAAAAAAGCAGGCGAAAAAGCAAAGGGGGCAACCCTCTATGTCAACATTGAGCCGTGCTCCCATCACGGGCGGACAGGACCCTGTGCAGAAGCAATTATTAAGGCCGGTATTAGCAGGGTTGTGGCCGGAATGCAGGATCCGAATCCGTTAATATCAGGTCGGGGTTTTGCCAGGTTATCTGAAGCAGGTATCAAGGTTAACAAGGGTATTCTGGAGCAGAAAGCGCGCCGCTTGAATGAGGCTTTTATTAAGTATATTACCACCGGTCTGCCTTTTGTCGCGATTAAAGTGGCCATGAGTATGGACGGTAAAATTGGAACGATGACCGGCGATTCGCACTGGATTACCGGTGAAAAATCACGTCAATTTGTGCACCGGCTCCGTGATAACAGTGATGTAATCATGGTTGGTATTGAAACAGTTTTGAAAGATAATCCCAGGCTTACAACCAGGATTGAAGGCGGGGGAGGGAAAGATCCGCTGCGTGTCATTGTTGACAGTACAGCCCGCCTGCCTATTGATGCCCGGGTTATAGAAAGCACTTCATCGGCCCGGACTATATTGGCCGTTACCGATCAGGCCCCTGAAGAAAAATGCCGGATTCTTGAAGAAAAAGGCGTTGAAATAGTCACGGTGTCTGCTAAAAACGGACAAGTTGATCTTGTAGAATTGATGAAAAAGCTGGCTGAAAGGGAACTTACGATTGTTCTGGTCGAAGGTGGCGGCACCTTAAATTACAGTTTGCTTGAGAATAAAATTGTTGATAAACTATTCGTCTTTATAGCGCCAAAAATTATCGGCGGGAGGGGAAGTCCCACCCCTTTCTCAGGATCCGGTATCGAATCATTAAAAGAAGCCTGGTTTGTTGAAGATATCGAAATGAAGCAATTTGACCGGGACCTGCTCTTAATCGGTTACCCGGTCCTCCATGAATAAAGTTTGCAGCAGGGGTGGTTCTGATTGTTTTATTTTGGCAAATATGGCGTTTCGCAGCTTTTAGTCAAAGACTTAATGACATAACATTATACTAATCTTGATAGGATGAAAGGTGGACAACTTTTGTTTACAGGTTTAATTGAAGAACAGGGAGTGATTCTCCGCATTAGCGGATCAGGTGATGGCACTAACCTGGTCATTAAAGCCAAAGAGGTCCTTCGGGATCTTGAAATTGGTGACAGCATAGCTGTCAACGGGCCATGCCTGACTGTTACTGCTCTGGATCAGGACAGCTTTACTGTCTGGGTGATGCCTGAAACATTGAAGAAGTCAAACCTAAAAGATCTTTCAACGGGTCACCGGGTTAACCTGGAGCGGGCGCTGACTTTAAGCAGCCGGCTGGGCGGACATATGGTCAGCGGCCATGTTGATGCGGTAATAACCCTGACCGGTCGCCAAAAACAGGGTGGATCGCTAATTATATTTTTCGATGTTCCCGAAGACCTGCTTTGCTATATTATTCCCAAAGGTTCGGTTTCACTCGACGGAGTCAGTCTAACAGTTGTCGATGTAAATGACCATGGTTTTTCGGTCGGTATGATCCCACATACTGCAGCCCAAACTGCCCTGGGTCGCAAAGGAAGCGGTTCATCTGTAAATCTCGAGGTTGATATGATTGGCAAATATGTCGAAAAATTAATGGGTTCCCACTATAAAGGCGAGCAGGATCAAACTGAAAAAATCAGCATTTCCCTTTTGCAGGAAAAAGGATATCTTTAATTGTTAGGAGTGAAGCAGCATGAATTTTAACACCATAGAAGAAGCCCTTGAAGATCTGAAACAGGGACGTATGGTCGTTGTGGTTGATGATGAAGATCGCGAAAACGAAGGTGACCTGGTGATGGCCGCTTCCAAAGTGACCCCGGAAGCGATAAATTTTATGATCCGTTATGCGCGCGGCCTGGTTTGTGCTCCACTGAACCGGGATCGAGTTAGCGAACTAGAGCTGCCCCAGATGGTTACGGATAGCACAGATCCCCACTGTACAGCTTTCACTGTTTCAGTCGATGCAAGTGCATGCACTACCGGTATTAGTGCATTCGAGCGGGCGAAGACAGTTGAAACCCTCATTGACCCTCAGACCAGGCCTTCAGATTTGAAGCGTCCCGGCCATATCTTTCCGCTAGAAGCAAAACCCGGAGGAGTCCTTCGCCGGGCCGGCCATACCGAGGCAGCAGTTGATTTATCAACCTTAGCCGGTTTAGGAACTGCCGGGGTGATCTGTGAAATCATTAATGAAGATGGCAGCATGGCCCGCCTGCCCCAGTTAATCGAGTTTTGCACGGAACATAACCTCAAGTTAATCAGTATTGCAGACTTGATCAATTACCGGATCAAAAAAGAAAAGTTAGTCTGGCGGGCAGCAACAGCTGAAATGCCTACCAATTTCGGTGTTTTCAAACTAATTGTCTATGAGAACAGTGTTGACAGCTTAGATCATCTGGCGTTGGTGATGGGAGAAATTGATCCGGAAGAACCAATTCCGGTCCGGGTCCACTCTGAATGTATGACCGGTGATGTTTTTACCTCTTTGCGCTGTGATTGCGGCAACCAATTGCATCAGGCAATGCGACAGATCTCAGAAAACGGTAACGGTGTCTTGATTTATATGCGTCAAGAAGGTCGGGGGATCGGGCTTCTAAATAAAATCCGGGCTTATGAATTGCAGGATCAGGGTAAAGATACCTGTGAAGCCAACGAAGCCCTCGGTTTTGAAGTTGATCTGCGTGATTATGGAGTGGGCGCGCAGATCATGGTCGATTTAGGTTTGAAAAAAATTAAACTCCTCACCAATAACCCCCGTAAAATTAAAGGTCTTGAAGGTTACGGACTGAACATTGTCGAAAGAGTTCCTTTAGAAGTTGAACCATGTCAGTACAATAACGACTATTTGTCGACCAAAAAAACCAAGCTTGGTCACTATCTGAATTTGATTAAAGAGGTTTAAATCAGGCAAAGCAAGATCGGAAACAGCAGCAATAAACAGGGAGTTAAAATTAGGGCTCCTCATTAAACTCTGGGAGGGAATATTTTGAAGACTATTGAAGGAAAACTTATAGCCCGTGATTACCGATTTGGCATTATTGTCAGCCGCTTCAATGAATTTATCTCCGGACACCTTTTAAGTGGCGCCCTGGACTGTTTAAAGCGGCACGAAGCCAAAGAAGAAGGAATTGAAATTATCTGGGTGCCCGGATCATTTGAACTCCCGATGGGAGCTTTAAAAGCTGCTCAAAGCAAGCGTTACGATGCTGTGATCTGTCTGGGAGCGGTTATCCGCGGCGCGACTCCGCATTTTGAATATGTGGCCTCCGAAGTGGCCAAAGGTATAGCCAGTGTCGGCCTTGATACAGGGATCCCCGTAATATTCGGGGTGGTTACCAGCGACACCCTGGAGCAGGCTATAGAAAGAGCAGGCAGCAAGTCCGGCAACAAGGGTTGGCAGGCTGCCGCCTCTGCAATTGAAATGGCCGATTTGAACAGCCAGTTTGAATCTTAGGAAGAAAGCCTGAAAGTAAAAAGGCTGCCCGACCTAAATGCCATAAAATGTCATACAAGGAGCCGGTTAATTGAAATCTTCAAGACCAGAAAAAATAGTAATTGTAGATGGAAACAGTTTACTTTACCGGGCTTTCTACGCACTTCCCCTGCTTCAAAATCGTCGTGGTGAGCACACCAACGCGGTTTATGGTTTTACTAACATGCTTTTTAAGCTTCTTGAAGAAGAACAACCTGATTACGTGGCTGTGGCGTTTGATCCACCAAAGCCCACCTTTCGGTCCCGCATTGACGACTCTTACAAGGCGCAGCGTGAAAAAGCTCCGCCCGAGTTAAGCGAGCAGTTTCTGCGGAGCCGCCAGGTTCTTAACGCGATGAGCATTCCTGTTTTTGAAGTTGATGATTTTGAAGCTGATGATGTGATTGGCACCATAACCGATCTCTTTACAAAAAGAGATCTCCAGGTGACCATAGTTACCGGCGATGCCGATTTACTCCAGGTTATCGGTGATCAGGCTGCCGTTATGATGACCAGGAAGGGAATCAGCCGTATGGAGCGCTATGATCGTGCCCGTTTAAAAGAAGAATACGGACTGGAACCCGAGCAGATCATCGATTATAAAGCGCTGAAAGGCGATGCGTCTGACAATATACCGGGCGTCCCCGGGATTGGCGAGAAAACAGCGCGCCAGCTGATTGAAACATATCATACGTTGGAAGGAATTTATGATAATATCGATCAGCTCAAAAAGAAAACAGCTGCTAATCTGTATGAATACCGCGATCAGCTTAATACCGGCCGTGAACTCGTTGCCCTGCGCCGCGATGTGCCCCTTGATCTTGATTGGGAACAGTGCCGCTACCGCGATCCGGACTACGATCAATTACTGCCCTTGTTATATGAACTCGAATTTAAAAACCTGATTAATAAAATTAAATCTAAATTAGCCGATAGTGGTGAAAGC
>PWEB01000054.1 GCA_003553305.1 Syntrophomonadaceae bacterium | reverse complement strand
ATCTTCTTCTATCCTGCGGGCAGGGCGGGCTGATACAGTTTTGATCAGTCCCTTTTTTTCTAAAACACGGATAGTCTGGCTGCCTATATTCCAAGAAATAAGTTCGTCACGCGATACAGAACCTCTTGTTTTAATAATTTCGAGAGCTTTTTTTTGAGCCGGGGCTCTGCTCAAATCATGAGCATCAGCAGCAGGAGTCGGTTCAATCATCTTAATATTTCCCGGTCGGCTGCCTTTTCGAAACGAAGCTGGAATCATGGCATGAAGGGCATCAACCTTCCGGGAATAAAAGCGCAGGGCAATCCAGTCGGCCAGGGCTAATTGTTCCGCAGTTAAAAGCGGTTCGGGATCGCTGACCGAGATTATATCGCGCAACGCTTCTACATCACTCTCTTTTAACAGGCGCAGCACATAACCCTGGCATTGGCGGTTGCCCAGAGGAACAGTGACGCGAACCCCGGGCTTAACTAAACCCTGCAGTTCAGATGGTATATGGTAATGAAAGGGGCGGTCAACAGCATTGCTGACCATGTCTATGATTATTTCGGCATATTCGCGCATCTATTTACCTCTACATATTATTTTGATATGATTAGCTGAGTCAGCACAGAAAGAAGGAATGTTTGTCATGTTTGGATTATTTTTTCCGGCAAAAAAGGTGATCATGGATAATCGCAGTTGGTTGATTATGTCCACTGTCATATTTTTAGCCAGCGCCTTTATTTTTTATTTCACAACTGCCGCTACTCCAGCGGTTGGCGAGCAGGTTATGGAAAACCAATTCAATCAACTCGACAATCTTTTCTCCATGATCTTGGGAACTACTCCCGTTATTAGTGCTTTGCTTGTATTTATGAATAACTTCTTATCGATGGCCCAGATGCTTCTGCTGGGTTTCTTAGCAGGCATTTCGCCTCTGTTCACCCTCGGGATTAACGGTTCGTTGGTCGGGATGCTTTTATCTATAACCTCCGAACAAGGCATGCCCCTGCTGTCCATGGTGCTTTTCGGTTTGCTGCCCCACGGCATTCCTGAACTGTTTGCCTTTTTCCTGTGTGGTGCACTCGGGTTGAAGTTCGGCTATCACTGTGTTGCTTCCCCTCTGCCGGGCAAAACGCGCCTGCAGAGTTACCGCTATATCTGGAAAGAAACTATCTCCGTGCTGCCCCTGGTAGTCGTGCTTTTGTTCACAGCTGCATTAATTGAAATCTTTATTACGCCCAATCTGCTTGAAATGTTCCTTTAAGCTTAGCTAACCGGAAAGAATTTAGAGGTCCGGTCAAGTATCCGGTGAGCCAGGTGTTCCTTTTCCATCATGGGCAGGTTTTCAACCTCTCCACTGCGATCGATTATTGATACCCGGTTAGTCTGCACGGCAAAACCGGCGCCCGGTTCTTTTAAGTTATTAACTACGATCAAATCAAGATTCTTTTTGAGCATTTTGTCATGAGCATTTTGAACTGCATCATTGGTTTCAGCAGCAAAACCGACAAAAATACGCTTCCCTTTTTCTTTGCCCAGTTCGAGAAGAATATCCCGGTTTTTAGCGAGTTCGAGGGTGGATAACAGGTCGTTTTTCTTAACTTTATCTGCCGCTACCTGCAGAGGCCGAAAGTCTGAAACTGCAGCGGCCTTAATGATCAGATCACAATCCTTATAGTGTTCAAAAACGGCATTGTACATATCTTCACCGGTGGTCACTGCTACGTTATCTATCCCGGAAGGTGTTTGTAAATGGGTAGGTCCGCTGATTAATGTAACCTCTGCGCCGCGCTCTTTTAGGGCACGGGCCAGTGAATATCCCATTAACCCGGTCGAAGGGTTACTCAAAAAACGAACCGGATCAAGATGTTCCCGGGTTGGCCCTGCGGTTACTAAAGCTTTCAACCCTTTAAAATCTTTGGCAGTAAGCACCGCCCTGGTATAGTTGTAGATATCCTGGGGTTCAGGCATTCGGCCCCGGCCGTAAACACCACAGGCCAACTCCCCGGAATCAGGGTCCATTACGTGGCAGCCGTATGAGCATAGTTTTTCTAAATTGCCTGTGACTGCCTGATGCTCAAACATGTTGATGTTCATGGAAGGAATGACCACAACAGGACATTCAGCCGCCAGGTAGAGGGTTGTTAGAAGGTTGTCAGCAATTCCACCGGCCATCTTGCCAATGCTATTAGCCGTTGCGGGGGCCACTACAAATACATCAATATCTTTCAACAGTTCAATGTGCCGGATTTTCTCGCTTGCCTCCGAATACAATTCGATGTAAACCGGACGCCCGGTCAGGGTCTGAAATGTCAGGGGAGAGATAAATTGTAGCGCATCAGGGGTCATTACCACCTGCACTTCTGCGCCTCCACGCACAAAATACCTGGCCAGCTCGGCAGATTTATAAGCTGCAATACCTCCGGTTACTCCCAAAAGAACCTTTTTCAATAGAAACACTCCTACTTAATTCCGTCACGAGTCCGTTCATATCCGATATTACCGGCTTCAATTTCCCATAAAGCCATGGCAACATCTTTCTGATAAATTTTACCTATCGTGGCCTTACTACCGTTACTCAATTGGCGACCCCGTTTAGCCACAGCTATGACGAGAGTATATTTACTGTCAACATGTTCCAGCAAATTATCAATGGAAGGATAAATCATTTAATTCTCACCTCCCCAGCCCGGTGGTCGGACACCACGGCTGACTTTACTTTTTTCTGCATCAATTATAGAACCGATCAAACCTGCCGCAGCTTCCACAGTATCATTTATGACCAGGTAATCATATAAATAATAAGCGTCCATTTCCCGGCGCGCTGTTTCCAGGCGCTGTCTGATCCGCTCAGAATCTTCGGTGCCTCGCCCGATGATCCTTTGTTCCAGGATCTCCCTGGAAGGCGGCACTAAAAAGATGGAAACCGCATCAGAAACTTTTTCTTTGATCTGCTTGGCTCCCTGAACATCAATCTCGAGAATTAAATCCTGACCGGTAAGCAGTAGTTCCCGGACCTTTTCCCGGCGGGTACCGTAATAATAATCATGGACAATTGCCCACTCGAGAAAGGAGTCCTGCTTAATCATATCTTTGAAGTGGGAAGTCGTGGTGAAATTGTATTCTTTGCCCTCAACTTCTCCGGTCCTCGGCGGGCGGGTAGTGGTCGAAACAGACAACTTCAACGCTTCTTTAATGGTCAGCAAATAACGACATACTGTCCCTTTACCGACCCCGGAAGGCCCGGATAGAATCAAAAGAATACCTTCAGCCATTGACTGCCTCCCGCTTTTTATTCTAGTTCTTCATTCTCAATTTGCATTTCTCGTGCCTGCAGGCGGTGCTTAACAGTCTCAGGCTGAACAGCTGAGAGAATTATATGCCCGCTGTCCGCTACAATGACTGCCCTCGTTCGGCGTCCGTAAGTAGCATCAACAAGCATGCACCGATCCCGGGCCTCACTGATTACTCTTTTGACAGGTGCCGACTCAGGGCTGATAATAGCAATTATGCGACTGGCTGAAACAATGTTGCCAAACCCAATATTAATTAATTTAATCGGCATACTAAAACCCCTTTCTGATTTACTCTAAGTTTTGAAGCTGCTCCCGAACCTTTTCCAGTTCTGCTTTTAACTCAACAACAAGGTTGGTTAATTGGAAATCACCGGCTTTTGATCCAATCGTATTCACTTCACGAAACATTTCCTGCGCAATAAAATCAAGTTTTCGCCCGGCTGGTTCTGTACCGGTAAGATTAGTTCGAAAAGCTTCTAAGTGGCTTTTTAAGCGGACAAGTTCTTCATCAACACCCATGCGTTCAACCTGCATGGCAATCTCCATTAACAAGCGGGTTTCTTCAAACTGTTCGGCCAACATTTCTTCGAATTTTTCTTCCATTCGCCTGCGGTAATCATCTTTTGCTTCTTCTGCCCGGACCGCAGCTTGATCAACCTTTTCTTCCAGCTGTCCGCATCTTTCAAGCAAGTCTCTGCCCAGGTTTTCGCCTTCAACCCGGCGTTGTTCGAGCAAATGAGTGACTGCTTCCTGCAGCGATGCATTTACTGACGGCCAAACCTGCTCTTCCGTCAGGGAAATCTGACTGCTTTTGAAGAGTTCAGGCATCTCTAATAGATGCTGCAATTTAACTTCATCTGATATTCCCAGATGCCGGCAAAGCACCTGCAGAGCTTGATAATAGTCTTCAGCAAGATCATAATTCACCTTTACCTGGCGCAATCCGGCAGGAACTTCATCGAGGGACAGGTTTACTTCAACTCGACCTCTTTTAATTGATTTCTGAAGCACACGGCGAATCCGATCTTCTAAAGGATATAACTCTCGCGGCAGCCGCAGCGAAAAATCTGCGTAGCGGTGATTGACCGAGCGCAGCTCGACCGATATAGTAAAACCCTCTTCTGAACTACTCCCGCGACCGTAACCGGTCATGCTGCTAATCATAGGCTTTCCTCATCATCAACTGATAGTTGTTTGCTGGATTTATCTTAACATCAAATGCTGGTAATCTCAAGGAATAATTATTCTCGTATCTTCGGCATAAAGCCGTGCTTTGTTTGCCATGTCAGCCCAGAAGAATTATACTGTACGCCGGGAGTGAAAACAACAATGTCTTTTGATACTCTGATTATGAAAGCGGTCACAGATGAACTGCAGGATAAATTAACCGGATCACCGGTGCAGCGGGTTTATGAAGGCAATCCGGGAGAAATAATTCTGCACCTTTATTCACAGGGCAGGCAACCGGGGCTTTTGTTTTCGGTTGATTCACGGTACGCGCGCATCCATTTAACAGAACAACGCCGGCGGGGCAATGAAAAGCCATCTCCTTTCTGTATGCTGCTGCGTAAATATTTGGTCGGGGGCCGGACAATTTCATTTTCCAACCCTCCCCTGGAAAGAATCCTGGAGATAAAATTCGAACCGCCTTATGGCATACCCCCGGTAAAACTGGTTGCTGAAGTAATGAGCCGCCGCAGTAACCTGATCTTAGTTGATGATAAAGGTGTAATCCTGGGAGCTGCAAAAACTGTATCATGGGAGAAAAACCCGATGCGGGCTATTGCCGCCGGAGAAATCTACCGGCCGGTTCCTCCGCAGGAAAAATTAAATCCGCTGGAAATGGACCGGGAAGAGTTTGCTAATAATTTCCATAGCCTGATCAGTAACGGAAAGAGTCCGGAAAAAGCTCTTTTCGGAACCGTTTCAGGCCTCAGTCCACTAACAGCAAGAGAGCTAATCCACCGCAGCGGTTGGTTTGAGCACTGTGAGGAAAATAAAGGATTGCGTAGATTATATGAGGAAATTAAAAAACTATTTATTGATCTTGAAGCCGGCAATTTTCAGCCCGTATTACTGCCCCGGCAGAAAATATATGCTGCAATACCGCTCACCCATTTAGGACAGGAAGAACAAATAGAATATAGCGAAGTCAATGTACTGCTTGACCATTATTATGGTGAGTTAATCAGGAAAGACCGGGAAAAACAACTTAAAGAACAGCTGAACCATGCAGTGGAGAAACGCCTGGCCAGCCTCTATAACAAAAAGAAACAGCAGGAAAAAGAATTAAATGCTGCAGCTAATGCGCCGCAGCACCGCCTCTATGGCGAACTGCTTTTGGCTTATGGACACCAGGTCCCCAAAGGAGCTGAAAATGTAGTCCTCCCTGATTTTTATAATCCGGAGCATAATGTAGTAGTCCCGCTGAATCCTTCCAAATCAGCAAGCGATAATGCACAGCACCATTTTAATCGTTATCGAAAGGCAAAAAAGGGACAGCAAAAAATCCGCAAACAGCTTAATAAGACCAAGGCCGAAATCGAGTACTGTCAGGGCTTGCTTTATGCTATAGAAAATAATGAGCAGACATCGTTAGATGAAATAAGGCAGGAACTGATCGAGGCCGGTTATCTGCGCGAAAAACAAAAGGGGCAGCGCAAAATCGATGCTGCGCCGCAGCCTCTTAAATTCAAATCCTCGGCAGGGCACACTATCTTGGTCGGACGCAACAACCGTCAGAACGATTATATAACTTTTAAACTTGCTGCCCGCCGTGACACCTGGTTTCATGTTCGTGAAATTCCCGGAGGCCACGTGGTGCTAAAAGAGGCCCCTTATCCACCACCAGAAGAAGATATTGAGGAAGCAGCCTTTTTGGCTGCCTATTTCAGCCGGGGCCGGGAAAGCGGAGCAGTGGCCGTCGATTACACAGAAATCCGCCATGTACGTCGCAGGCCGGGCGGCAAACCGGGTTTTGTCTTCTACGAAAACTTTGAAACGATAACGGCTAACCCCCAGGACGAAGCGCTGTGCAAAAAATTCAAGCTCTAACCGAACAAACACAGGAGGGCTATTGGAATCGCTTCGATTCAAATGGAATAACCGAAACCGCCCCTGATATTACGGAGTCCTTTTTTGAAGTCGTCGGGCAGGGGAGTGGTCAGTTCCATAGTTTCTCCACTGCGGGGATGAATAAAAATTATCCGACGGGCATGAAGGGCATGGGGCTTAGCCAGCTCAGGCGGTAAATCGCTCCATCCTCCCTTAGCATAGGTTTGGTCACCAACAACCGGATAACCGATGTGGGCCATATGGACCCTGATCTGATGGGTCCGGCCGGTTTCAAGGTTAAGCTGCAGCAAACTATACCGGTCGAAATACTTTAAGACCCGGTAACGCGTAACCGCTTCTCTTCCTTCCGGCATGACGGTCATTTTTTTGCGGTGCCGGGGATGGCGACCGATAGGCGCTTCAATTCGCGCAGATTGCGGTTTAACTCTACCGCTGACCAGGGCGATGTATTCCCGGTTGAGCTGCCTTGCAGTCAGCTGATCAGATAAATCCCGGTGAGCAGTATCGTTTTTTGCCACAATCAGCAACCCCGAGGTATCTTTATCGAGCCGGTGGACAATCCCCGGACGGGTTACTCCACCAATGCCGGAAAGATCATCACAGTGGTAAAGCAGGGCATTGACCAGGGTTCCCCCGGCATGGCCCGGCGCGGGGTGAACAACCATTCCACAGGGCTTGTTGACAACCAGCAAATCTTGATCCTCATAAACTACATCAAGTGCAATATCTTCCGCTTTAACTGGCGCTTCTTCCGGGAGAGGAATGTTTATGCTGACCCGATCTCCAAAAAGAAGACGATAATTTTTATCTGTACAGGGATTATCATTGATCCGGACCTGCCCGGATCCAACTAGTTTTTGAACCCGGTTCCTTGAAAGATCGGTTCCTTTCTCCGTAAGGAATAGGTCCAAACGCCGCCCTTCACCGTCTGCCGGGACCTTAAATTCTTGATCACTTCCTGCTTCAGGCAGATCGGGTGTATCAAAATCCGGATCCGAATCTAGAGGGTCAGCAGAATCACAAGGCCTGCCGAAATCATCAGAGGCTTTTGAACCACTGGATTGACGAGATTTGTAATATCGATTCATCTTTTCGCACCCTTTTTTAAACCGGGAGCTCGAGAAATCCGGCGCTGTAACCTGTTAATAGTGATTATGATGATTACAGAAAACAGGGTCAAAGCCAGGCTGAAAACCTGGGCAAAGGTCAGGCCTAATAAGACTTGTTCTTCAAGGCGGAAAAATTCGGTGGTGAAACGCAGTATACCGTAGAGGGCAAAGAGAGCAATCATGATAAAACCAACAAAGGGTCTTCTTGAACGAAGCATTTTAAGAATAATAAAAATTACTATTGCTCCCAAAGCCGCATAAAGTTGGACGGGATGGCGTAACACATCATCAGCCATGCTGATTGGTAAGGCCCAGGGCAAATCGCTGGGCTGACCATAGCAGCAACCATTAAGAAAACAGCCGATTCTGCCGAAGGCATAGCCGAGGATTAGGTAAGGTGCCAAAAGGTCAGTAATTCTTAAGAAGCCTATTTTGCGCCAGGCACTCCAAATATAGAGAACAAAAGTCCCCAAAAAAAGACCTCCGAAAAATGAGAGACCGGCAAACTGGGCAAATATAATCTCCATCGGGTTGGCGCTAAAATAACTCCAATTCAACATAACATATAAGAGCCGTGCTCCGATCATCCCGGCAAAAGCAGCAGCAATAACTGCCTCGAGGATATGATCGGAAATGAGGTTCTCTTTCGGAGCTTCCCGGGAAATAGAAATAACTGTTACAATAATAGCCAGGGCTATCATCATTCCGTATGAATAAATAGTTAGGTTTCCGATACTAAATAACTCTGGATACAAAATTTCAGCTCCTCTCAGCGATTAAATCATAATCCCGCCAAAAAGCAATCAGGAAAAATACAATACCAATCACGATCGCCGCATCAGCCAGGTTAAAAACCGCCGGCCAGACAGTAAAGTCTAAAAAATCAACAACATAACCATCCAGGACGCGATCAATAAGGTTGCCCAGGGCCCCGCCTAACTGAAGAGAAAGACCAAGACGCAACCAGCTATGCTTTTCCGACAGTAGGCGGTAATAATATAAGATCAACGCTGCAACAATTATAGTGATCACCACAAAAAACGTAGTCTGATAAGGCAGCATACCAAAAGCAGCCCCTGGATTACGCAGATAAGTTATATAAAAAAAGTTGTTAATAACCGTTATGGATTGTCCAATTTCCATATGGTAGGAGACAACAAACTTGGTTAGTTGATCCAAGAACACAATTAAACCGACAATTATTGCAAGCAGGCGCAAGCAGTTCCCTCCGTCTCAGGGCATTTTAGGGGATTCCCTATAATTATTTTTAATATTTCCGCTAAAGCAGCAGTTTTTGTGTCTAGATTGTATCGCTGCGCAGTATTACAAAGCAGGCACTTTTTGACTGCATTTATCCAAGCCAGCGGCTAACGGGTTTCGCATTATACATTTATTCAGCGATATATATTCTACCACAGCACGAACTTTAATAGTAGGGTCAGTTATCTT
>PWEB01000109.1 GCA_003553305.1 Syntrophomonadaceae bacterium | reverse complement strand
TAATATCCCGAAGGATGCGTAGCCAATAAAAGCCCAGATTCCTCCGCGTTTTTTATGATCATTATGCTGCCGATCCATTTAAGCGACACCTCCATATATAAAACTGCTATGATTAAATATGTGATTGTTAGTATAGTTTATATCAACTACTTCCTATCGTAAAGGGGACTGTTCAAAGTATTTGCTGAATCCCCCGTCTATTCAGGATTACCGGGCATTTGGCCTGAATTAATGTGATTAACCCGCTTTATTGAGGCGCCTAACCCGACTAACTTCTGCTCAAAATTTTCATAACCTCGATCAATGTGTTCTATTCCGCTAACCCGACTTTCTCCATCTGCCATCATCGCTGCAATAATTAAAGCTGCACCTGATCTTAAATCCGGGGCGTTAATAGGTGCACCCTGCAAGCTACTGCCCCCCTCAACAAGTGCAGTTCGACCCTCAACCTTAATTCTAGCACCCATTCTTTTCAACTCATCTACCTGGTTATAGCGTCCGTCAAAAACATTTTCAGTGACCACACTTAACCCATCCGCCGCAGTTAACAAAACCATTCCCGGTGGCTGCAAATCAGTGGGAAAACCTGGATACGGAAAAGTTTTAAGGTCGGAAGGCAGCAGCGGTTTAACCACTTCTATTTTAATTTTTTCAGGCTCAACTATTACTTTTACACCGGTTTCCCTCAATTTTGCAGTTATTGCTTCAAGGTGCTTGGGAATAACATCTTCTACTGAAACATTCCCCTTAGTAGCGGCTGCAGCTAACATAAACGTACCGGCTTCTATTCTATCCGGTATTACTGTATGTCTGACTCCGGAAAATTTTTTTATACCGTCAATTCTGATCACATCGGTTCCGGCGCCTTTAATTGATGATCCCATTGCATTTAAAAAGTTTGCCAGATCAACAATTTCCGGCTCTTTGGCAACATTCTCTAACACAGTTCGCCCTTCTGCCGCTGATGCAGCGAGCATCAAGTTAATTGTGGCCCCGATACTAACCACGTCAAGGTAAATATGGGCACCCACCAGTTTATTTGCTGAAAGTTTAATCATACCCTGTTCAATATTAATCTCTGCCCCCAAAGCAGAAAATCCTTTTAGATGCTGATCAATGGGGCGCGGTCCCAAATCGCATCCTCCGGGGATAGGAACCTCTGCACGACCATAACGGGCTAGAAGACTGCCCATAAAATAGTAAGAAGCGCGCATTTTTTTAACCAGCTCATACGAGGGCGCAATTTTTGCAAGATTTCCGGGAGTTAACTCGATAGTGTTCCTACCACGCCTGCGGATAGACACTCCTAAAGTTTCCAATATTTTTGTCATTGTACGCACATCATTAATATCCGGTAAATTTTCAAGAGCTACTGTTTCTGATGTAAGCACAACTGCTGGCAGAATAGCCACTGCTGCATTTTTTGACCCGCTGATCTTTACGTTACCGGACAACTTGACTTTGCCATTAACTAAATAATTTTCCATGATGACCTCCGCAATCTTAATATATGAGCAATTCTATAAATGTTTATCAATTGTCCTCTTCATCTGGCAACTTTTCCGAAACAGTCTTTTCCTGCTCCATATTTCCGGTAAAAGCATTAATATAGTGATGCTGTTTTCCATCAAGCTCAATTCTCCAGACAGGGGGAATCTCCCATTTTTCAGCATCATATTCACCGCTAAAATAACCCAGCCTTATATCATTAATAGATCGTTCTTCTGTGCTTGGACCAAGAGTGTTAGCCAGGTTATTCAAAGCTTCGTTGGCAGGGATTACTTCCATTTCTCTTTCAGGAATCCGCTCTATAGGTTTAAGCCAGTAAATTTCTACTTTTTGAAGATGATTTGCTTGGATAACAGCTTTTAGCTGGCTGGCAAAAATAGGCTTATCTTCGAGCATTTGCTTATAATAAAGAACCGTAACATCGTCATCTTCGCGATCCAAGTAATCAAATAAAGCACCGTCGGGCAATATCTCTTCGTCGCTTAAAAACTGCTCCACCAGATCATTTAAATCACTTTCATCGAGATCGGATAGTTCTTCTTCCAAAGATAGACCAGGATCAAAGAATATTTGAATCAAGCCACTTGAATGAGCAACAGCATTTATTCCTGGCAAGTTATAATATGTTGCGTCTTCTGTCTCATCAACCCTGATAGCATTAGCTTCAAATCGCTTTATAGTATCCTCCTTGGTATCCCAGTAAGGAGATACAGTAAGAAAATCACTGGTTTGCACCGCCCGATCTAATGAAGTGTCCAGATAATAATTATTTTCATTAAGTGCATCTTCAGTTGCGGCCAGCTCTTCTGAAGTTACAGCTACCTGGGTCAACCTCCCGAAATCCGGCCAAAACAATTGATAACCCAGGAAAAGATTTAGTCCAATAAATGCAAAGATCAATATGGTTTTTGCCCGGCCAAGGTTCAAAGCATATCCTCCTCACTGATTTGCTCTAAACTTCCTACTTTTAATAAAAATTCTTTGCCATTAAGCTTTATAGACCACACTGGCTCTCCGCGTGGAAAAGACAAACTGCCGGTGACAACATATTGAAGATTAAATGATTCCAATCTCAGGCTGGTTCTATCCAAAGCTGCTTCCCCATCATAGAGCTTTATTGCTTCATGCAGCGCTTCATTCCACTCAGCAATCAAAATTCCTTCTTCTTCCTCTACTGCTTCTTCATTTTCTATATCAGATTCTTCTTCGACATTATTTTGATCATTTGCCTCAACCATACTTTCTTCTATTCCATCATTTTCAACAATAAATAGGGATCTTGTATAATCAAACAAACCAAGGTCATTAAAAGAAATTCTGGTTTTATGATCTGCATATAAAGGATACCCTTCGTGGTACATAACCCATTCTGCTTGATAAAAAGAATACCCGGCCCGCCTTGACAATTCAAGATTCTTTAATTGTAAACCATCAGGCCAACCACCATGGTTGCTAATGAGATTAATTATATTTAGAAGCGCATCATGATAAGACATAGTAGCCTGGCCTTCTTCATGGCGCGGATTAGAATATTCAAGACCAACATCTGTCAAACGCAAACCTTTTTCCCCATCAGTATAAATTACATGGCCATCCCTTTCTTCTATAACCAGGGCCATATTATAATCAACAAAGAAGGTTTTCAGTAAAGCTTCCTTGACTAATTTTTCCGGCTTTAAAGTAAGGTGATTTATAAAGAACGGTTCTTTTGGTATATAAATAGGATTGCGTAATTGTATATTTCGGTCAATTTGCTCAGATAACATATCCTCTGTTAAAGAATGATAGGCTGCTAAGTCATTAGTAGGGATGTTTTGTAATCGCCCCCTGAACTGCTCCAGATCTTCCTTAGCCAGGCCTGTTAATTCCTCGGTTAATAGCACAGACATTTCGGTTCCTACATCAGAACCTTTAATAACTAACCACTTTGTGACCTCTTGTTTTGAATCTTCCATTTCAGAGTCTTCTTCAGAGTCTTCTTCAGTTAACTCTTTATCATTAGATTGATCTGGTTCATTTGTTTCGTCCTGATCATCCAAATTATTAACAATCGTTTCTTCCTGAACATTCGGATCATCTTCATTATCTATTGCCTGGCTTGATTCCACCAGGCAGTATAGTTTTACTTTATCGACCTCAAGATCTACTGTTTCAGGAAACCAGGGCAATTCACCTCCGACAGGTAATGAAGTTTGAAAATAAAAAGTAAGGCAGTTAACGGCTTCTTCATCCGGAGAGCTTTGATCCACAAAAGCAGCTTTATCTAAATCCTTCATCAGTGAAGACAGGTGTGACCACAAATCATCATAATTCTGTTCGCCTTTTTGGAAGACATAATTAGCATCATCAATATCAGCAACAATTCGGGATGGGGCAATCGCATCTTCTAATGGGCGAGGTTGTTCAAACACAACTCTCTCATATACATCTTCAACCGTCAATTCGGTCGGTTTTTGGCCATACCAGAGCTGATAAGTCAGAAAAAGACTCATAACAACCAGCAGTAGAAGAAACAAGCTTTTTGCATATTCATTCATTATTGCTCTCCTCCCTCCTCTCTAAACCGGGGCAATGTAAACCACACCCTGGTTCCTTTACCGGGGAGACTATCAATCCATATTCTTCCTCCATGAGCTTCAACAATTTTTCGAGCGATGGACAAACCCAGGCCGGTTCCGCCAAAATCACGGCTTCGTGTTTTTTCTACCCTATAGAATCGTTCAAACACCCGTGGCAGTTCATCTTCTTTAATACCGCTACCCGTATCCTCTATCAGCACTTTTATAAAACCTTCGTGTGATAAATCATTCTCAGTGGCACTAATTTTTACCTCCCCATCAGGTGGAGTATATTTAAGCGCGTTGCTCAATATGTTTGTAAAAACCCTCATGATTTTGTCACGATCGATGCAAGCAGGGTGGATATCATCAGTAACCTTTACAGAAATCCGAGGCAATTCAGTGCTAAGCTTTTGTTTGGCTTGTTCCACAGCTTCAAGAGCTATGTCTCTAATGTTAATTTCATTTTTTTTCCAGGCGAGTCGGTTTGAATCCATCTGCGATAACTCCAACAGATCTTTTACCATACTAACCATGCGCTCGGTTTCTCTGGACAATACTTCAAGAAAACGATTGCGGACCCCTACTTCTTCAGCAGCGCCATCCATCAGGGTTTCTACATAACTTTTCACAGTAGCCAGTGGAGTTCTTAATTCATGAGATACATCTGCAACAAATTCATCCTGGCGCCTCGTCAAAGCTCTTTCCCTGGTTATATCATGAAGGACGATCAGTGTTCCGTCAAGCTTACCCTTATCTACTTTAAATGGAGCGATTTTAACCTTTATAGTGCATTCTGGGTCACTGCTTGATAGTTCAGCGTTCAAAGGCTCTTGCTGGCGAATAAATCGGCGCGTTGCTTCTGTACCGATTAAACTTCTTAATAAGTTAAAACCGGATCGGTTTAATATCGGAACTTTCAGATTTAAATTCTTCAGCAGGTAACGGGCAGAAGGATTAATCTGTATGAGATGGCCCTTGCCATTAAGTGCAGCAACACCATCACTCATGTTATTAATAATTGCTTCGACTTTACTTTTTTCTGAAGACATTTCATTGATTGTATAACTGAGTTTTTCAGCAAGATGATTAAAGGTTTCTCCAAGCCTTCCTATTTCATCAGAGGTTTGAACTTCTATTTTACGAGAAAAATCGCCCTGGGCCATAGAACTGGCCTGGTTGGTCACATCCTTAATCGGCAGGGTTATGGTTCTGGTTAAAACCAGTCCTAAGAAAAAACTTACAGCCAAAACAAGACCGATTCCGGTCAATAATATAGTTTTAACTTCACTTAACGTCTCATCCACTGCCTTAAGAGAACCACTCATGTATATGACTCCAAGGGTTTGTTGATCCTGCTGAATTGGGTAAGCCATAAAATAACGTCTTTCATCTTTAAGAGGATCATACCGCACGTTATCACTGAGATTCCCGGCCATGGCCCGGGTAATTTCATCACGAATTAGGCGCTGGCCGACCAGAGCCTGACTACCGGAGGTTTCAATAATTTGAGCATAACTATCCAAAACCATGATTTCCATTTCGTGCAAATCACTGAACTCCCGGGCTAGACGAACCGTGTCTTCAGCCCACTGCTCACCCTCACCAAACCCAGGTTCCATAAAAGCAGATAAGAGCCTGGCCTGATTTTCCAAATTATCCTTATAATTACGCAGATAATATTGTTCCAGTGACTGCACCAGGTAAACACTGATCAGCTGCAATGAAATAAGAATTAACATAAAATAAACAAATATGATTTTCCATTGGAGACTATTAAATAACTTAACTCGGCCTAAAATAGTAGCCGACACCCCTCTTTGTTTTTATGTAATCCGGATTGGCAGGATCTTGTTCCAGCTTTTCACGCAGCCGCCTGACTGTAACATCGACCGTTCTTTCATCACCAATATAGTCGTAGCCCCAGACTTGATTTAAAAGCTGTTCCCTACTATAAACAAAACCCGGTTTTCTCATTATAAAAGCCAGCAAGTTGTATTCACGAAGAGTTAGCTCCACTGGCTTACCTAAATTATATACTTGCACTTCATCCTGATCTACCTCAATGGTACCAACTTTTAATTTATTCTTTTCAATATTATTTTGATTATTTTCTACCTTACTTCTCCTGAGGAGTGCTTTAATCCGTGCTGTTACCTCACGTGCACTAAAGGGCTTTGTGACATAATCATCTGCTCCCAGCTCAAGACCGAGAACTTTATCTATTTCCATCTCTTTTGCCGTTAACATAATTATAGGTATCTCCCGGGTCGCCCGGATTTCCCTGCAGACCGCAAAACCGTCTTTTTGGGGAAGCATAATATCCAATACAATCAAGGCAGGACTTTCATCCTCAACTTTATTAAGGGCCTCTTCCCCGTCAAAAGCGGTCACCACATGGAAACCCTCTTTCTCCAAATTATACTTGAGAATTTCCACAATAGGCTTTTCGTCATCCACTACAAGTATTTTTTGTGCCACTTCAATCACTCCACTCTCCCGGTAGACATAAAATTCGTTTTTTAACTTTAAAAACCCTTCTCCATCAGGAGAAGGGTTTATTAATCTTCACTTTCTCTCTGATTAGGGGTTAAAAAACCGGAGCGGATCAATCGGCTTGTGCTGATAATAAGAATGCCATTCTCCACTACCGTCATCCCGGCGGACTTCAAAATGCAAATGTGGTCCGGTAGTCCGCCCACTGGTGCCAACCTTTGCAATGACATCACCCTTGGTTACCTCATCACCCTCGGAAACCAGATTAGATTGGTTATGTAAATAGAGTGTCCAGTAAGAACCGTGATAAATTATTAAATAGTTCCCCTGGGTTCCACCATAACCAGAGAACCATACCACTCCATTGTCAGCAGCTAAAACATTGACTCCGGCATTCGTATCTATATCAATACCGGTATGCCATGAGCTAAAACCCCGGCCGGGAGTAATTTCCCCACCATCCTCTACTGGCCACAAAAAGCGCCCTGTCCCTTTGGAGGGCACCTGGGAAGTTCCATGTGCTTCAACCTGATTTACAGGTTCTTCCAGGACAGTTTTGCTCACTTTTTCTCTTTTAACTTCAATGCCATTTTCCCGAGTCACATGATAAGTAATCGCTTTTTCCCCTTCGACTCCTTCAGTAATAATTTCACTTTGCACAACCCACAAATCATCATCGTTTTTTCTTTCTATATCGAAAGGTATTTCTTCAAAAAGCGTTTCTTCTTCTATAGTCTTAACGCTTATATTAACATTACTCATTGAGTTATTGTCACCAGGCTGGTTCGTCAGCAATAATTCCTCTTCATTAGTGGGCACATCCTCATTTGTATCCGAAAAAACGGGGTCATCACCGCTGTAAGCATACCTGATGCTTAGACTTCCCCGATTAGCTGCTGCGGACGAAGATGCAGACTGAACTTCCTGTTCTGGCTCTTCATGATTGCTAAGGTTGGAAACAAGCTCTTCCACAGATAAAACATGATTTGGGGGAACACTGCATGGTTCTACTTTTAAGTCTTCCAAAACAGATGTGGTTAAAACTTTAGTGCCACGATCCCCCTGGCTGTATAAGGCCTTTATCTTCTCAATAGCTACGTCTAGAACTTCACTGGAAGCAACCGGCGCAAAAGGACGTCCTTCAACATGAACCATGTAAGCATCTGTCTGAAAGGCAACTTTTTGACGAATCTGATCCCGAACCTCATCTGTGTTTGGGGTGCAATCCGGCCTATATTCCCTGACTAAATAGATTGCTTGACTTTTCTCAACTTCCATCCCATATAGTTTGCCGCATCGCTCGGTCAAATCAGCTAAAAATTCTTCAAATTCTTCATCATCTTGAACAATACCAATTTGCTGATCATCCATTAAAACAACATATGCAAAGTTACTCAAATAAACCTGAAAACCAAGCAGCAGTATAACGGCAAGTGAACTTATAACCAAAAAGTGCGTAAGACTCATTTTGCCTTCTTGAAAATATGCTAATATTGTTTTATAAACCTGTCTTAAGGTTAGCAAACCATCGTTTTTCAAGCGCTTAACAGCAAGCAAAGCATTATGAAAGCTGGTTACCATTGCAAATATCCTTTCTGGCTGTCCTGTTTTAACTGCTTCTGATTATTTTTACGATGACAATTCAAAGATTCGCCATAAAATTTATAATTCCTGCCAGTAAAGAGTTGGAACATAATCATGCTTACTGTTCACCTGTTTCTTTATAACGGCTTACTATTTCACGAGCTGCTAAAACTCCGGTTGCGCTGGCCTGGATCAGCCCCCTAGTCACCCCGGCTCCATCTCCCACTGCGAATAAATTAGATATTCCAGTTTCAAGCTTTTTGCTAAGGGTTAGTCGATATGAATAGAATTTTACTTCAACACCATATAAAAGAGTATGCCTTGAATTAATGCCCGGAGCTAACTTATCAAGGGCTTCTAACATCTCAATAATCCCAAGCAAATAGCGGTACGGTAAAACCAAGCTCAAATCCCCGGGCGTAGCTTCCTTTAAAGTGGGACGAACTAATCCACGCTGAATACGTTCCGGAGTTGAGCGTCTGCCCATCAACAAATCACCCAAACGTTGAACAAGGACACCATCACCCAACATATTTGCCAGGCTGGCTATATAACGTCCATAACGAATCGGTTCTGTAAAAGGCTCAGTAAAAGACTTGCTAACCAACAATGCAAAGTTAGTATTGTTGGTTTTGGTTTCGGCATAACTATGCCCGTTGACAGTAAGTAATCCTTCATTGTTTTCTGTAACAACAACTCCATAGGGATTCATGCAAAACGTCCGGATTCGATCATCGAACTGGCTGGTAAAATATATTAATTTTGACTCGTATATTTTATCAGTTAAGTTTTCCATAATCACAGATGGAACTTCTACCCGGACCCCAATATCAACCGGATTGTTTGACCCTTGTAACCCGAGCCTATTTGATTCACTGTATATCCACTCAGCACCAATCCGACCGGGACCGCAAATCACATAATCTGCATAGTAGATTTCTCCAGATTCCAGCTTAACTCCCTTAATTGACCCTTCTTCGCAAACCAGTTCATCTACTGTTGTTTTCATTGAGATATCGATTTTATCTAATAAAGCATTATGCATTTTTTCTAGAACGCTATAACAGTTTTCGGTGCCCAGATGCCTAATTTTTGCCGGAATTAAATTAAGTCCGGCTGCTGCTGATTGACGCTCCATATCTTT
>PWEB01000292.1 GCA_003553305.1 Syntrophomonadaceae bacterium | reverse complement strand
TGGAGCGGAAGAAGGGATTCGAACCCTCGACCCTCGCCTTGGCAAGGCGATGCTCTACCACTGAGCTACTCCCGCATAAATGCCTGGAAAACTATTATTTAACCGAGTACTTAAGGTTTTTCCTTGCCCCGGCTAAGTAATAATAGCAAAGATTTGAGAAGGTGTCAAGACATCATCTTCAGCTTAACAATAAGGCTTAAAGCCTTTATTTCACTGTGAGAACACTGCAATTTTTACATTCCTGTACCACAGCACTGCTAACACTTCCCAGGAAAGCTTTTTTTAAACCGCCTTGCCCTCTACTACCAATAACAACCATGTCAAATTCTTCATCGCATGCTGCTTTTACAATGGTATGAGAAGGATGTCCTTCCTTAAATATTGTGCGTGCCGGTATATTCTTGTTCTCAAAGGTTTTTAGGGCATCTGATAAAATCTTTTTCTTCTTCCCCTTATGATCTTCTTGCATCTTTAGAAAACGTTCCATATCTTTTTTGGTTATTTGATCAGTTTCTTCGCGTGGCAAAGAAGAAAAATCCCATTTTTCATCATAAACATAAAGTATGGCTACATCATGAACATTACATCCTTCAGCAATTATGGCTGCCTTTTCTGCAGCTTTTTGGCTTTGCTCAGACCCGTCCGTGCATACTAATATTTTCATAATCAAATGCTCCTTTCCTTTCCTATTCTATTCTATTCTAATACCTAAAATACAAAATTTGCTCGGTTATCCTCCCAAGTCACTATCTATTCAGCAATTATATAATACCATCAGCATGACAAATTAGAAAGGGTTTCTTATAACAGGCACCTGGAACGGTACATTAAAAACCCCCGAGGTCATGACCCCAGGGAGCTTTTAAAAACTGGTGCCGAGAGGCAGAATTGAACTGCCGACACGCGGATTTTCAGTCCGCTGCTCTACCGACTGAGCTATCTCGGCTAACTTTGGCGGAGCTGACGGGACTCGAACCCGCGATCTTCGGCTTGACAGGCCGATATGTTAACCATCTACACCACAGCTCCATGTGCATAAACAAGTATACATAAGCTATTACTAAAAGTCAACAAGTACTGGCGTTTCAAGAAAAATTTTTTAAAATAGCATGCCCTCCGGGCAGCGGCTTCACTCACGAGTAAAACTTTTTGATGATTCGTCCTCATTTTTCCCATGTTTGAGTCGTGATATCCGTTCCTCTTCAGCAGAACTATAGTAAATTAAGCTTTGCAATTCTATTGTTAAATCTGCATTATGGACATGGACTCCTTCTGGCACACTCAGTTTAATCGGAGCAAAGTTCAGGATTGCTTTTACACCATGCTCTACCACCAGATCTGTAGCTTCCTGAGCTGCATAAGCAGGGATGCAAATCAGGCAGACCTTGATACCTTTGCTCTTAATAATTTTCGGAATATTTTCAGCAGGTTGGACTTTTAAGTGATGAATTTCCTTACTGATAAGATTCGGATCTTTATCAAATACTGCTACAACATCAACATATGGGTTCTTAGTTAAATTATAGCGGGTTAAGGCTGTACCCAGATTCCCTGCTCCGATCACTATAGTATTAGTTTTACTGTCCAGCCCTATTATTTTTATGATTTTTTCTCTCAGGAAAGCTGTATTATAGCCGGAACCACGGGTTCCAAATGCTCCAAAATAAGCGAGGTCTTTGCGAATTTGCTCTGCAGTGAAACCGGACTCATTGCTCAGCTCTTTAGATGAGATCATTTCAACATCACGCCTCACTAATTGATCTAAAATGCGAAGATAGATAGGAAGCCTTTTAATAACCGATTTTGAAATGTTTTGATCAGGCATCGTTTGCCCCTCCATATTCTTAAAATGTCTGTTTAAGCAAGGATTGTGTCAAGTTTCTGAGTTCGTTTTTGATGATCTCATCAACTTCCTGGAGCATATTAATAGAACTATTGGCGAGTTCTATGTATTCTTGTGCTTTCCGGTAAGTATAATCAGGTCCGTCACTATCCAAAACAGCCTGAACTACTTCGGAAAACTGACTATCTGAACTTTCATCCTTAAACAGACTGTTAATCGTGCCATATTGCCTGGTATGTCTGATAGTCCGGATCAACGGAAGAGTAAGAACGCGATTATTTAAGTCACCATAAACCGGTTTGCCCGTCAATTCCCCTTTCCCTGTATAATCAAGCAGATCATCGATTAACTGAAAGGCCATTCCAAGGTTATAGCCGAACTCCGACCAGGTTGCCTGTTCTGCAGGATCACTGCCCTTCATCATAGATCCTGAACGACAGCAGCCGGCAAAAAAAGAGGCACTCTTTTTTCCAATCCACTGAAAATAACGCTCTTCCAAAGCATTAGAATCATTATTAATAAAAGCCTGCTCAATTTCACCTTCTGCCATATTCTGGATTACTTCTACCATAATATCCATTAAGGGCCAGTGATGATAGCTGACTAATAATTTGAAAGATTGGCTCAAAAGGTAATCTCCGGTCAAAACTGATATTTTATTGTTCCACCTAAGGGGCACAGTAGCTTTACCGCGGCGGGTCTCCGCCTGATCAATTACATCATCATGCAGCAAAGATGCCGTGTGCATCAATTCCATAGCAGTAGCCGCATTAATGAATGGATTTAGTTGACCCTGCGGTTGATAAGCAGCAAGCAAAAAAAGAGTCGGTCTCATTCTTTTCCCTGATCCGTTAAAAACATAACTGCCCACTTCAACTATTTCGGGACCGGCTGCTTCAACAATTTGCTGTAAGTGCTGCTCAACCTGAACTAATTCATCTTCGATCAGTTGACATCTGTGTACCAGTTTTCTCGAGCCCCTATTCTTCATTAATTTCTTTAATTACAATAAAACTGACATAGTAGAAAAGCATTCTCAACCTGCAACCTTACACCTTAGCTTTTCGACAAACTTTAATATAAATCCTGTTATTATATTCTCAAACCAAAAGATTATTTTTTTGAACAACAATCAGTTCAGGCGGATCGTTCCCCTGATTCAATAATGCATTGTAGAGCACCGCATAGTCAGATGAAGACAAAGCACGGATCACTGGCAGTATATGATTTTTCTCCTCTGCTCCCTGCTCATGACCTGGATATAAAACAATGGTTACAATTCCACCGGGTTTTAGTAAAGTCAGGGCCTGCTTTAAACTTTGTATAACAGTCTGGTGCTTTGTGGTAATCTGCCGGTCTCCTTTCGGAAGATAGCCCAGATTATACATTGCCACAGAAATCGGTTTTTGGACATATTGAAGCAGATTCTCATGACCATCTTGATATAAAGTAACCCATCCCTCAAGTTTATACTCTTTTAAACGATCTCCGGTTTTAATCAAAGCTTCTTCCTGTATATCAAAAGCATAAACATGCCCGGAAGTTCCGACTTTTCCAGCCAAAAATAATGTATCATATCCATTCCCGGCAGTCGCATCAACCACATGATCTCCATTACTGACTGCAAGGCCTGCATAGTGCTGAGCTAAACCGGTTATCTGTTTTAGTCGTATCAAAACCTGCTACCCCAGTTAAGTTTATGACTTTATAGTATCAATAATTCTCCAGCCGTGACGATATAATATCAACATCGTTTTCTAATTCTACAAAGTTAAATATTTTTTCCATAATTCTATCAGCCCCGGCTCCATTATGACATACCACAGCCATACCAAGTTCAACTCTCTGCCATAGATCCTGTTCTCCTGTTTCTGTAATAGAAACATTAAAACGATTCCGCAGACGCTGGACGAGGCTTTTTGTTACCTGTCGTTTTGCTTTTAAAGAAGTCGCCCCGGGGATATGAAGTTCAAGAACACAAATTGCTACACGCATTAGGCTCACCCGTTCAAAAACATTTTACCACATTCCGGTTTATATATACCGGCGTGTCAGTTCTTCTATATACTGATCTACAGAAACCCCTTTATTTTGAATCTGCTTATATATATTTTCGACCGCTGACATCAAAGAGTCATTTTTCATGTCCTGCAAACTTTTGAAATACCCGGTTCTTCTACCGATGCGAAATATTTCACGCTGCTGCTCAGGCATTGAAAGATACTGATCCAGGACACCTTTCATTTTTGATTTATGATCAGGGAATTGGCCGCACACTTCTTCCAGTAGATTTAAAATATGATCGCTGTATAAAGAACTCGTTATTCCTTCTAGCTGGTCAATAAGCAATGATTCTTCCCTTATTACATCATCTTCTTTTAATGGCTTAAATTCACCTCGTTGGAAACTAGCGTATAGTGGTGCAGAGGGACTTATAGCCAGGGTCCTAAACCGAATAAAGTCAGGATTAATTGTATTTAATACTTTTGCCGTATCGATAGCGTGTTCCCGCCATAAGGTTTCCCCGCCCAGACCAAGTATAACATATTCGCTCAAAGAAATTCCTGATTCTTTAACCATAATTCCGGCCTCAGCTTGCTGCATACCGCTAACTCCTTTTTTCATAAATTCCAGGACTTGATCATTGCCACTTTCAAGTCCAACATGGATCCGGGTTAAACCTGATTCTTTAAGGGATATTAATTCTTTCACTGAACGGCGGAGCAGGGACCGTGAACGAGCATAAGTTGTAATCCTTTCAACATTTGGAAATTTTTCCTTCAAAAGCCTTATTATTTCATTTAACTGCTCAACCGATAACAATAAACTATCAGCATCCTGCATAAAAACTGTTTTACCCCCGTGAAACTGCCAGAAAGCAACTGAAAGCAGTTCTGGATACCTGGCACTAATCATGGCCACTGTCTGGCGATTTATTTCGCCATTAAAGCCTAACTCTTCGGATACCGCCCTGGTTCTTTTAACTGCTTCAGAGATAGCATGAATATCACTTTTAATCTCTTCTATATCGCGCCGGCTAAATTTTTCACTTTTATAGACCGGGCAAAATAGACAGCGATTCCAAGGGCAGTTACGGGTTAAACGCAGCAGTAAACTATTCGCTTCATTAGGAGGCCGTATAGGTCCTTGTTCAAAAGTAACCTTGCTCATATAGTTTTAATCCTCCGGTTATGGCTGTTTAGAAAATATTGTCAGAAAGGGCACAGCGAACTGTGCCCTTTCTGACAAAGACATGCAAAACTTTTTTTGACACCTTTAAAGCGCATCGGGAAGATAATGTTTCAACAAATCCCATAATTCCTGGGGTTTAAACGGCTTGGTCATATAACTATCTGCACCCAGATCTATGGCTCGCTGTCTACTTTCTTCTTCGGCTTTGGCAGTTAGAACAATAATTGGGATATGACTGGTCTGTTCATCACCTTTTAACTGTTTAAGCACTTCAAAACCATCTACTTTAGGCATTAACAAATCAAGCAGTATTAAATCAGGGTGCTCTTTGCGAACAGAGTTTAATGCTTCATCGCCATCCTCAACTATTTCAATATCATATCCGACAGCATCAAGGCAGGTTCGCACTCCTAAAATAACATTTCTTTCATCTTCAGCAACTAATACTTTTTTGGCCAAAGCTTCATCCTCCTTCTTGATCTACCTCTTGATCTCCTTCAGGCAGAGCAACAGATTTATTTTCCTGGTAAACAGGGAAAGTAAAAGTAAAAGTTGTCCCTTTACCAACTTCACTGTCGACCCATATTTCTCCGCCATGTGCCATAACAATATCTTTTGCTATAGCCAGACCGAGGCCGACACCGCCTCCGCCTTTACGGCCATCGCCGCTAACCTGAACATACTTCCTGAAAATTTTCTCCTGCTGTTCTTTTGGTATGCCAGTCCCTGTGTCCTGAACTGAAAAGAAAAGGCGTTTGCCGTGCTGCCGAATGCGAACTGTAATCGTTCCTCCAGGATCTGTATAACGCATGGCATTACCAACAAGATTAGTCAAAACCCACACCGCTTTATTAAAGTCAGCAGCCACAGGAGGCAGGTTCGGAGGAAGATCCGTGATAAGTTCAATCCCCTGTTTCTCTGACTGAAACTTCAGGGGTCGGACTGCTTCCTGAACTAAATCGGTAACATCGGTTGGCTCAGCTTCAACATAGATAGTTCCTGATTCTATACGGGATAACTCCATCAAGTTGTCAATAAGCCTGCTTAAGCGTTCACAGTCTGCTCCGATCGCTTCTAAAACTTCTTTGCCCCGGGGAGTAAGATCGCCTAGCATGCCTTCCTTAAGCATCTCCACACCAACAATGATCGTTGTTAAAGGGGTGCGGAATTCATGAGATACGATAGATACAAAATCTGTTTTTATTTTTTCCATCTCATGGAATCGGGTTACATCAGTAAACTGCACCAGACCACCCCAAAGCTCCCCCTCGTGGAAAACCGGGTTAATAGCAATTTTGAAAAAGTAGCGTTGATCCTGACGCTTTACTTTAACTGAGGCTTCCTCGTACGAACACTTTAATTCCTCTTCCTGCTCAAAAACATCATTGAGTAAAGAATCCAGTTTCGTAATGCCGGTTAATTCAGTTAATAATGACCCCTTTGCCTTAGCAGAACTGGTATTAAACAGCTCTTCAGCCTTTTGATTTATCCAGGCCACAGTTTTATTGCATTCAACCAAAAAAACAGCATCGCTAAGATTATTAGCAATTGTATCCAAATTAACTGGTACACGTGAATTACTCAAGTTCACACCCGCCTTTCTACCGCCAAATTTAAACTAATCTGATCTGAATTATTTTTTGCTTCCCAATTATACCATTATCATCTAATATTGAAAAGCCACAGGATTATTTAAAAAACAATATAGCCAAAAAAACGTGAAAGTTCCCGCTAGTCCAGGAGCTTTCACGTTTTTCATTGAAAAGTGGTTTGACTTCTTAAAATATTAACTGCTCCTTGTATCGAATATAACCTGCTCAGTGATGAATTTTTCAAGTCCAATCTGGGTGCTCACAGCATCAAGCGTGCTGCTCTCCACTACTACAGGCAAATTAAATTCACTTTGCAGTTCTGTTTCCAGCAATTTCAGCAAAGCAGCTTCATCTTCACCGGATACACCTTTAAACACTACCTTTAATAGATCTGCGGATTTTTCGCTATTTATCTCCGCATACCAGAGTAGAACATCATCTCTTGACATCATCATGCTGCGCAGATGGTTGGCATTAAACTGCACTGGCCCCTCTTTGCCTTGCAGTTCATAGTACATAGACTTCCGTTCAATATCCCCCATAATTCTTGGAACGGTGCGCTTACAATTAGGACAAGGCTCGGTAACCAGTCCCCCGGTGGCAATATCGCCGGTTTTGAAACGCAGCACAACAGTTCCACGGGCATCGAGTAGGGTTATAACTACCTCTCCTTTTTCGCCTTCACCGAGGACTTCGCCGCTTACAGGGTCCACAATTTCTATATAAACATGATCCGGGTTAGTATGATACCCATAACCGGGCGCACATTCAGCCCAACCCGATTTAGCTTCTGAAACAAAATACATGCGCTGAACTATTTGATTTTTTGCCCCCACTGATACCATTAGTTTTTTCATTCTTTCAACTACAGCCATCGGAGCATAGTCAATGCCTATGATTAACCTTTCTAAATTCTCAGCACTAAAACCAAAGTGGTCAAGTGTCAGCAAGGCAAATAGAGCATAACCTGGAGCTGCGGCTATTACAGGCGCTTCCATATTATCCATCGCTTTCAGTATTTTTTCCATGCCGAGCACTTTTCCACCACCTGTCTGCAGTGCAGTGCTTCCTATCCCGGTGGTGCTGTAGAACATCTGCCAGAAGTAGGCATTCGGCGCAAAGGTAAAGGCATTAATTATCGTATCATCGCGGGTTAACTCCAGGATATCAAATGCCCTGATCCCTGCTTCCTGCAAATTGTTAAGATCATAATGAGTATATTCTATTGGGACCGGTTTTGCTGTGCGTCCTGCACTAAAAAAAAGGGTATGGAATTTATAATCGTAAGGATCAGGCCCTGTATCCTTCTTTTTAAATAGGCCAAAGCCTCTCTTTTTATTTTTCCCTTCAACTCCTTCTGGAATTTCCAAGACAAATTTCTTGGGGTGGCGCAGATCATTTTCCCGGGGAAGCAGATCATTTTTTTCTGTAAAAGGCAGCTTCTTTAAATCGTCACCTCCCCTTATTTCTGCAGGGTTTAGATTATTGTTTTTAAATAAATCCCGGTAATACGGATGCCTTACCGCTAATTCTTCAGTGACCATCTTGTGTATAAGTTCATCCTGCATCTTCTTGATTGCCGGAGCCTGCATCCGACTAATTTTGTTCCATGCCTGCATACTTTACCTCCTTTCCCTTTTCAGTGTAGTGAATTAACCGGGTCTACTGTCGAGAATTCTTTTTTCCTTCAGCTCCGTTTCCATGCCCAGTTGAGAAACCAGTTCGGGCACTGATTTAAAGATAATATTGGTCAGGGATACTTCCGTATCCCTTAATACCTTCTGCTTTATATCAGCAGCCATCTTTTCCTGGTCCACTTCACCTTTGGTTGCCACATAAAGATAGATCTCATCTAAGTCAAAGGGATCATCATTGCGCTTGCGCATCTCGACCTGCCACTCTTCAATGTCAGGGTGGCTCATCATCAATGGGAAGAAATTATTAAGATTAACCAGGGTTCCTTTAACCTTGGTCATGCTGAATTCCTTCAACTCTGACTTACGTTGAATATTAGAGCTGATCCGCGGCACCGTCCGCTTGCAGTTAGGGCATGGCTCTAACAGGAGGCCGCCTTTAGCGATATCGCCGGTACGGTAACGGAGGACAGCGGTTCCCCTCCAGTCAAGCGAGGTATAAACAATTTCACCTTCCTCACCCTCACCGACCGGTTCGCCACTTTCCGGATCTACCGTTTCGAATACCTCCATGTCGGGATATAAATGGTAGCCGTGATACTCCTCATGGGAAGGACACTCCGGCCAGGCTACCTTTGCTTCAGTCATTCCGTAAGTAGCCAGGACCATCACATTTTCTGCGCCAAGTTGAGCAAACAATTCTTTAATTTTATCTTTTAATCCCGGCGGGACTCTCTCACCACCGAAAAATACTTTCCTGATCGATGAAAAATCGCGGCCCTGTTTTACTGCCTCGCGTAGAAAATAGTAACAGTAGCCGGGGATGAAAACCGCAACGGTAGGCCTCAGATACTCAAAAGCATCCATCAGGTTTTTGGTGCCGACAATTTTTCCACCTCCACTGTGAAATCCAGCTACATCCATTTTTTCACCGGCAAAAAATGTCTGCCAGAAAGCCAGGTGCGGTGCAAAGGGGAAACAGTTGACCACTATATCATCAGTAGTCACCTCAAATACATTGAGCAAACGGTAACCGGCTTCTCTCAGGTTTTCAAGGTCGCGCTTGGAATATACAAACGGAGTCGGTAACGCAGTCCGGCCGGTTGTAAAATGAATGTGCACCGGCTTAAAGTCGTAAAC
>PWEB01000289.1 GCA_003553305.1 Syntrophomonadaceae bacterium | reverse complement strand
TACGAAGTTAGATGAATAGCAATAGACCTGGATTTCTAGTTGACTGAGGAGGTTGTAAAAATGTTTGATAAAATCATCGAATGGCTTTTTGGGGTGATGGCCCGGCCGGTGCAGACTTTGAACGAAATTGCCCGTGAAAAACCGGTTGGCTGGGCTTTACTGGTTGCACTGGGAGTTGGCGTGCTGACCCTGGCTGCGAATACACTTAGGGGTGAAGGAATTGAAGAAACCATGGTTGAAATGGATATCTTCATCGCTCCTTTATATATGTTTATCTTTGGGGTGATTATTATAGTGGTCGGGTTATTTGTCATAACCGGCCTCCTGCATCTTATCGCGAAGTTGTTTGGCGGCCAGGGCGGTTACTGGAATTTATTCTCTGCATACTGCTTTGCTGAATTCCCGATGATCATCAGCGTTCCGGTAAGCCTGGTTTCGATTTATCTTGGTTTTGTGGGCACGATTTTAGGTGGCTTGACTGTTTTCGGTCTTGGGCTATGGGTCATTGTTCTGCAGGTGATTGCTTTACGAGAGAGTCATGGTATTTCGACAGGAGCAAGCATTGGCGCATATGCAATTCACTTTTTGCTTATAATAGCTATCCCGGTGGCCATTGTGATTACCCTGGTGACAGCTTTTCTGGTTTCAATCTAAGTGCCGCGTGTCTACGTGTCTAGGGACGGTTCCCGCAACACTTTTTTGACACCGAAATTGTCAGGTTCAGAGAGATGTAACTCTATACCTGACATAATGGGGAGCGATCAGGGTGCCTTACACAAGTGCAAGCTAATAGAAGAGTACCCTGGCGCATGTTTACTGTCATTGTAAGCTGGTTGCTAAGATTCTTTATCTTCGGGAAGCAGCATTTCATCAAGCGGTCTCAAAGCTTCCACCACCCAGTTGAAGCCGCCTTCCAGGTTGGCCCGGTAGGCTGCCGGGGCCGCTTCGCTCATCATCTTGCGCACAATCGCCCGGGCTGCCTCCTGATCACCTTCGTGCTGGGCGTTTCTTGCTTCGAGTAAAGCACGGTGGATCTTTTTCTTTAAGGTTTCCTTTTCCCGATCAGTAAACGGTTGTCTGTTTTTAGGTTCTGTCATTTTCCAGCCCCGCAAAGGGCGTTCACCTCGCTTGCTAATCAAGCTTCTGCTATAATTATAACGCCCGGTAGTCTCGGGAGCAATGCTATTCGCATTTAGTTTTGCAGGAAGCTTATGTTAAGATCGGAGCGGACACGGGCCATGAGTGTCAGATTACAAGCCTGCAGGGAACGGCCCAATAAAGGAGTGAAAAATCGTCTCGAACAAAGGGAATCACCATGATAAAGATGATCTCGATCATGAATTGATCAAAGAGATCAATCGAAAATATGAAAACAAAGCGGATCAGGCCCCTGATATTGATGATGTAGCCACATTATCAAGGTCCCGACACAGCGCTCTGGGGATCATTGCTCTGGTCTTGGCCCTGATGTTTTTATTTACCGTAGTTGGTCGGGGGATCTATGTTTTCGCAGGACCTCCCCTGGAATTTCTCACTGAATCATGGAGTTTATCCGATGATCCGGTGGTCCGTGATTCAAGGGAATCTGTAGTCCAGGTTAACGTTGAAACCCGTTCCGGAGCTCCGGGGGGACAAACGCGGGCAACTGGCTTCAATATAGCTCCGGGGGGTCTGATTGTTACTAATCGTCATGTGGTTGATGATGCCATGTCGGTCAGGGTTTCTTTCCCCGGCCGGGGCACTTATCCCGCCAAGGAGATCCATGTTTCACCGCATGTTGACCTGGGATTAATTGAACTCGATGCAGAAGATCTCCCGGCAGTCCCGTTATCAGGCCGTTCGGCCCAACCGGGTGATGAACTGCTCATCATCGGCAATCCCCTTCAATTTGCCCGGATCGCTAATATGGGGGTTTTACTGGGTTACGCTGAACACCACGACCGGGAAATACCCATCCTGGTTGTCGAAGCTGCAGTTTATCCCGGCAGCAGCGGCAGTCCGCTTTTAAATGAGCAGGGCGGGGTTGTCGGTGTGGTTTATGCAACGATGAACAGCAGTGATCCATCAGAAGTGATTGGTCTGGCAGTTGATGTCAGGGAGTTAGATATTTTCCTTGATGATTTGTCAGGGGAGCTCCACGAAATTAATCTTCAGGAAATTTGGGTAGATTAGTGCAGCTTGACCTCATCCAGGCATGAGGTTAACATGCTTTTTTCCAGTTTAGTATGACCCAGGCCCAGTACTTTACCGATGATCAGAGTATGATCAGTGTAAACAACCTGCTGAGGATAAATGTTGTGGTTGTTATTAACCGGTTCTTCACTGTCAGGCAGATTTTGGTCAGGCAGATTTCGAGTTCCCCGGGCCAGTTCATCCATGAGGGTCCGATAACTGCCGATCAAACTGTCTTTGCAGGTGTTGTAACAAAAGTTCTTTTTATCCGAACTCCCATCTTTGTGATTACTATAAGGATTAATAGTGTTTTCCGATGGGTCTTCCCCGAAAATTTTTACATTGTTTTTCCCTGTTTCTTTGGCCAAATAAAGGGCCTGGTCGGATTGAGAGATCAGATCTTTTTTATGCTTGCTCTTTTGCGGGTATGATGAGATTCCGGTTGACAGGGTCAGTTTCTTGCCGTTATCAACATGGCCGGGCATTTGCTGGAGATTATATGTTTTAATCAGTCGCTCTGCCAGTAAGGCTGCATCTCCGGCATTGGTTTCCGGTAAAATGATCACAAATTCATCTCCCCCGTAGCGGCAGACAATATCGTGAATGCGGACCTCCTTTTTTAAAAACGCTGCAGTTTTTTTAAGGACCTGGTCACCGAGGACATGCCCGTTTTGATCGTTGTAAGGTTTGAAGTTGTCAATATCCAGAAAAGCCAGGGCGAGTGAACTCCCGTTTCTCCTGGCCCTGGCTAATTCTTCGGTTAACCTCTGCTGAAAATAGCGATGATTGTAGGTTTCGGTCATGCAGTCCACAGCCGACAGCCACTCTAAGTTTTGGCGATAGGCCTGCTCTTTGCCTTTCAGATAGGAGACTATTATCGATCCGACGATGGAATAGAACAACAGTGAAATCATCACTGGAATAGCTGCTTCACCGCTCAATATCCAGCTCCTGTACAGCAACCCTGCTGCGGTAAAGTTGGCAACAAGGGAAGCTACTAATCCAGCGTAGTTAAAAAGAGCTGCAGCTATAATGGACAGGATAGCAACAGCCGGAACGAGGTATAGCTGAGTAGTTGGCGGGAAAGACTGTAACGCCTGTAGCGAAAAGATCAGTAACAGGCAGGTTGCAGCGGCGATATAAAACCAGGGCCGGTTCATGTTTTGCAATCCTGAAAGCAAAGCAGCACGTTTAATGGTCAATGTTAAGCGTTCCATGACTTTCAACTCCTAACTTTAGTTCAACTGGTCTGGGGTGTAAAATACTTTGTTGTCAACGAATCTCCTTAATACATATATCGTCAAAATGATCTATTAATAAAGAGATCCTCACCACAATTGCTTAAAAAGCAGGCAGGAAAGCACTTATATTTGGCGAATAAAACAAAGAAATACTGAAGTAGCACCAAAGAAACACCTCAAAGATCAACCAATATTAATTATTAATCAGCAAGGGAGGCCGATACTATCCCCGATCGAAGTAAACTCGAAGAAGTTTTTGCCAGTTTTAATTTAACGGATTATCGCTGGATAGAAGCATCGCAAATCGAAGTGTGTCACTGGGTGCGCTTTAAGTGTACCTTTGGCTGTTCCAGCTACGGTAAAAAAGGCTCCTGCCCTCCACAGGTTCCTTCTGTAGAGGAATGCCGCGCTTTCTTTTCTGAATATCGTGAAGCAGTGGTTTTTCATCTAGTAAAGAAAGTGAATCAGCCCGAAGACCGGATCCCCTGGAGCAGAGAGGTTAATAAAGAGCTGGTTAAATTGGAAAGAGAAGTTTTTAAGTCCGGTTATCATAAAGCATTTATGCTGACCATGGATGAGTGCCGTTTTTGTTCAACCTGCACCGGAGAAAGAGCAACCTGCGTCAACAAAGAAGACTCCCGGCCCGGGCCGGAATCACTTGCAGTTGATGTTTTTAACACCGTGCGCAGTATAGGTTATCCTATCGAAGTTCTGCACAGCTATGATCTGGAAATGAACCGCTATGCTATTTTGATGGTTGAATAAACAAAGCCGGGGACATTAGTTAAGCTTGTTCCCGGCATATTCGTTTAATCGTTAAGTTTTTACAGCCTGGTTAGTTTGTCCTTTATTCTGCTTCAGGGGTGAAGGTCCTGGCGGCCATTTCCTTGTCGAGCATTAATATGCCGTGACCTTTCTCACCGACCTGCTTAACCTTGCTGAGCAATTTACTCATGTTTGCTTCTTCCTCAACCTGTTCGTCGATAAACCACTGCAGAAAACTGATACTCGGGTAGTGTTTTTCCTCCTGGGCCAGAGCCATCAGTTCGTTAATCAGGCTGCTGACCAGTTTTTCGTGTTCCAGGGCCAGGGTGAATATTTCCTCAGCTGATTTGAAGTCGTTTTTTGGATCCTTAAAGCCGGTAATGATTGCTTCTTCACCCTGATCATTGATAAATTTGAAAAATTTCATGGCATGAAAACGTTCCTCTTCAGCCTGAACGATAAAGAAGTTAGCAAAGCCATCTAGGTCTTCCTTTGTGAAATATGCGGCCATAGCCAGATAATAATGGGCGGAAAAAAACTCATGGGTGATTTGTTCATTCATTTTAGTAAGCAGTTTTTCTGATAACATATAAAATCCTCCTTTGCTTTATTCATATTATAACATATTATATCACATATTGTTATATTAAAATATGGCGTTATGCTTAATAAAAAAATTTTATCCTTGATAAAGGGATTTCGATAATAGGGATTTCTATAGTAGAGGTCGGTTATCTATAGCAAGGTTGGATGATGCTGTCAGGTTATATGGCCAATAAAAGTAAGATCAGGTTTACGTGATAAAGAGTATCGCCACTGCAAAAAAGTTTGTCAGCTGCCCCAGAAGCCAGGCAGTCTCTTTACAATAGCTGAGGCCAGAAAATGGCCAATTCCGATGCCGGCGATCATTCCTAATGCATTCTGAGTGTAATATGCAGCCAGGTAAGCAGTAGTTGCTACTACCAATATGTATAAAATTGCGTGGACCCAGTCAGGCATGGCTAATACTCATTCCTTTTTTAAAAAGTTGCCAGAAGAACTTTCTCCTGGCAACTTATTTACTTTTTTGACCCGTTTACCAGCTTATATTTTTTCCATTTTCACTGCACAGACTTTTAATTCCGGGATACCGGATACAGGATCGAGGGCAGAATTGGTTAGTTGGTTAGCGCAGCTTTCTGCAAAGTGGAAGGTCATAAAAATTGTTCCTTCCTTCAATTCTCTAACTGGTTTTACTCCGGCGACGACTTCGCCCCGCCTGGAAGTCAGGCGTACTTTGTCGTCCTCCTTTAATCCGAGGCGCTCGGCGTCTTCTTTGCTGATCATAACCTTTTCCATCTCGTGCAGTTCAACTAAACCATCTGATTTGCGGGTCATTGTGCCGGTGTGGTAATGGTACAATGACCTTCCGGTGGTCATGATCAGGGGGTAGTCTTTATCCTGGGTTTCCTGGGGCGGCTGGTAAGTTACCGCCTTAAACAGAGCCTTGCCGCTTTCCCGGAGGAATTTCTCACCGTATAAGATTGGCGTGCCGGGATGATGCTCATCCAAACAGGGCCAATTCAGTCCGCCGTGCTCGAGTCTTTCATAAGTGATGCCCTTCCACTTCGGGTTTAGCTCGGCAATTTCTTGCATTGCTTCAGCGGGATCAGTGAAATCGAAGCCTTTCAGGCCTAGTTTCTGCCCTAACTCGCAGAGAATTTCGAAGTCACTCTTTGCTTCACCCGGGGCGTTAACTGCCTTGCGACCGCGCTGGACTCGTCTTTCAGTGTTGACAAAAGTCCCTTCTTTTTCAGCAAAAGAGGCTGCCGGCAGCACTACATCAGCATAATCAGCAGTTTCGGTGAAGAAGAGATCCTGGACAACAACCAGGTCAAACTTCTCCAGGGCGTTCTGAATTTTACAAATGTCAGGTTCACTGACGACCGGGTTTTCACCCATGATGTAGAGCCCTTTCAGGTTTCCTTCGAGTGCTGCAGTAAACATCTTGGTCATTTGAATTCCCGGCTTGTCCGGTATTTTCGCCCCGTAAGCCTCCGAAAACTTCTTGTTGGCTTCAGGTGAACTGACCGGTTGGTAACCGGGGAAGACATTGGGCAGGGCTCCCGTATCACAGGCTCCCTGCACATTGTTCTGGCCGCGCAGCGGATTTACTCCGCCGCCCCGCTTGCCGAGATTGCCGGTCATAGTAGCCAGTCCGGCCAGCGCCATTACATTATCCGTGCCGCTGGTGTGCTGGGTGATGCCCATGGTGTAGAGGATGGCCGCCGGATCGTTCTCAGCGTAAATTCTTGCTGCCCTGGCAATTTTTTCTGCCTCAACCCCGGTGATTTTGGCCATTTCTTCCAGGTCAATTTTGCGAAGTTCCGCAGCGTATTCCTCAAAGCCCTCGGTCCTTGCCTTGATGAAGTCCAGGTTATGCAGGTTTTCATCCAGAATAACCTTAGCCATTCCCAAGATCAGGGCGGCATTGGTTCCCGGACGCAGCTGCAGAAAAACATCGGCATTTTCAGCAATCTTAGTCCGCCGTGGATCAGCCACGATCAAGGCTGCTCCGTTTTTACAGGCCCGCCGGATCCGGTATCCGATTACGGGATGAGTCTCAGTGGTATTGGAACCGATTATAAAGAATGCTTTCGCCTCGGCGATGTCATTAATACTATTAGTCATCGCTCCACTGCCAAATACTGTAGCCAGACCGGCTACGGTAGGGGAGTGTCAGAGACGGGCGCAGTGGTCCACGTTATTGGTACCCATGCTGCGGATTAATTTCTGGAACATGTAGTTTTCTTCATTGGTGCAGCGGGCTGAACTTATCCCGGCCAGGGCATCAGCGCCGTGCTTGTCTTTAATATCTTTCATTTTATCGGCGATAAAGGCTAAGGCTTCATCCCAGGAAGCTTCTGTGAAAATACCGCTTTTTTTGATCAGCGGCGTTTTCAGGCGGTCGGGGTGGTTTATAAAGTCAAAGCCAAAACGTCCCTTTACGCAAAGGTCGCCGTGGTTGACCGTACTTTCCTTGTTCCCGGTGACCTGGACCACCTTTTCACCACGGACGCCAAGCTTGATCCCGCAGCCCACACCACAGTAGGTGCAGACACTTTCGACCTCGCGCTCCGGCACTTCGGGTTCAGTCCGGTAAAGCGCGCCGGTCGGGCAGCGCACCAGGCATTCCCCGCAGGATTCACACTTCGAATCTTTTATGGGCTTATCGCCTAAAACTGAAACCTTAGTATGAAAACCGCGGAAAGCAAAATCAAGCGCGCTTACTCCGTTGATCTCTTCACAGGTGCGGATACAGATTCCGCATAAAACACACTTGGTATGGTCCCGGTGAAAGAAGGGGTTGCTGTCGTCAACCTTGACTGCTTCAACTGAGCGCCGGATGCGTTTCATCCTTTCGGAAGTAATTCCCACGAAGGCGCTGATTTCCTGCAGCTGACAGGTGTTGTTCCGCGAACAACTCTGACAGTCCTTATTGTGGCTGGCCAGGATCAGTTCAACGTTGGCCATGCGTATTTGACGCACTTCTTCGGTATCTGTTTTAACTACCATGCCGTCTTTAACAGGCGCCCGGCAGGCGGTCACTATTTTACCGTCAGTATCGACCATGCAAATCCGGCAGCCGCCGAAAGTAGGAAGATCAGGGTGATAGCAAAGAGTAGGGATATAGATGCCTGCTTTTTTTGCCGCATCTAATACGGTTGAACCATTCTCGACTTCAACTTCCAGTCCGTTGATTGTTAGTTTTAGCATCGATTAACCTTCCTTTCCGCTTGCTGCAGCCAGTTTTTCTTTACCGGTCAGGCGCTCCACGGCACTGAAGCGTTCCGGACATTCTGAGAAGCAAATTCCGCACCTGGTGCATTTATCCTGGTCAATCTTATGCGGCACTTTCTTTTCGCCGCTGATTGCTTCAACGGGGCAGGCCTTTCGGCAGCGCCCGCAGGCGGTGCATTTTTCTTCGTTAATCTGGAACATGATCAGATTCTTACAAACCAGGGCCGGACAGGCCTTATCTCTGATGTGGGCTTCGTATTCATCCCTGAAATACTGGACTGTGCTCAAAACAGGGTTTGGCGCAGTTTGTCCGAGTCCGCAGATTGAGCTCTTGATAATGGAATCGCCCAATTCTAAGAGATGCTCAATATCGCCTTCCCGTCCCCGTCCCTCGCAGATATCATTTAAAACTTCAAGCATCTGTTGGGTACCCTGGCGGCAGGGCACGCATTGTCCGCAGGATTCTTCAAAGGTGAAATCAAGGAAGTAGCGGGCCACATCAACCATGCAGGTCGATTCATCAATGACCACCATTCCACCCGAACCCATCATCGAACCGGCTTTAACCAGGGTGTCGAAGTCAACCGAAAGGTCTAACTTATCCTCGGGCAGGCAGCCGCCTGAAGGGCCCCCGGTCTGAACGGCCTTAAACTTTTTATCGTCCAAAATACCGCCGCCGATTTCCCAGATAATTTTGCCCAATTCAATACCCATGGGCACTTCGATCAAACCACTGCGATTAATTTTGCCGGTCAGTGCGAAAACAGCCGTTCCCGGGCTGCCCTCGGTGCCGATGCTCTTAAACCAGTCAGCGCCTTCGCTCAAGATCTGAGGGACCACTGAGAAAGTTTTCACATTGTTGAGCAAGGTCGGTTTGCCCCACAGACCTTCTTCACTGGTTCTCGGCCGGGGCAGTGGTTTGGGCCAGCCTCGGTTACCTTCGATGGACATAATCAGGGCAGTTGATTCACCGCAGACAAATGCTCCGGCTCCCTGGAATATTTCCAAGTCGAAGTCATATCCAGTGTTCAGAATATTTTCGCCGAGCAGATTTTTCTCCTTGGCCTGTTCAATTGCTTTGCGCAGCCGTTTAATGGCCAGCGGATACTCGGCCCGGACGTAAAAGTAACCCTTTGATGCACCGATCGTATAACCGGCGATAATCATGCCCTCGATAACCGAATGAGGATCGCCTTCTAAAACGGAACGATCCATGAAAGCTCCGGGGTCACCTTCATCGGCGTTGCAGAGCACGTATTTTTGATCAGCTTTTGGCTTGAGGCAAGATTCCCACTTGCGTGCGGCCGGAAAACCGGCGCCGCCCCTTCCGCGCAGACCAGAATCTTTAAGGATCCCTATAATTTCTTCCTGGTCTCTTTCAAGCGATTTGGCCAGGCCCTTGTAACCGCCGTGGGCGATATATTCATTGATGTTTTCCGGGTCGATCACCCCGCAGTTCTTAAGGATTACGCGCTGCTGATTTTTGAAAACCTCACCGGTGTCGATGCG
>PWEB01000154.1 GCA_003553305.1 Syntrophomonadaceae bacterium | reverse complement strand
TGGGAAATCTACTCTCCTCAGTCGTATATCAGCTGCAAAGCCGAAAGTGGCTTCCTATCCTTTTACAACCCTTACTCCCAACTTAGGAATGGTAAAAGTTGGTGATGAGGGTAATTTTATTTTGGCTGATTTGCCCGGATTGATTGAAGGAGCACACCGGGGTGCAGGTTTGGGGCATCGATTTTTAAGACATGTTGAAAGAAACCTTCTTTTGTTATTCCTGATTGATCTGACTCCTGATGTGGATCCTGATCCATCTGAAGCTTATGACCTACTGAATAGGGAACTATCGGTTTTTAGCTCACGACTGGCCGGATATCCGCGGGTTGTGGTCGGTAATAAAATGGATTTGACCGGTAGTTCTGAGCAGCTAGAAAAGCTCAAGCGATCTGTAGAAGAGGCTGATAAAGAAGAAACTGCTGTCTTTGGCATCTCTGCTTCTACCGGACAGGGCCTTGATGATCTAATTCAATTTTTATTTAAAAAGGTAAATACACTTGCTGAACAAAGAAATTTTGTTGAACCGGAGCAGGAGATCCAGTCAGAACATCTTGATCGCAGGCCTTTAAAGATCGAAGTAGTTGATGGTGTTTTCTATGTTAGTGGTAGTGAAGTCGAAAGCATGGCAGGTAGAACTGATTTTGAAAATGAAGAAGCTTTACGCCGTTTTCAAAATTTTACCCGTCGTATTGGTTTGGATCAGGAATTGAAAAAAAAGGGGATTAAAGAAGGCGACATAGTCAGGATAGGCGATGAAGAATTTGATTATTACGAATAACCGGGAAAAGGAGCTGCCATCTTTGTTATTTCCAAATGATAATAATTCAGGCATTATGAGGGTGGGCTTAATGGGTGGAACTTTTGATCCAATTCACATGGGCCACCTGGTTACTGCTGAAGAAGCAAGACAGCAGTTTGATCTGGACTATGTTATTTTTGTGCCGACCGGTTCACCTCCACATAAGGACCATGATTCAATCTCTTTACCCGAACATCGTTATCTAATGACCTCTCTGGCGGTTATGTCTAATCCCTCATTTTTTGTTTCCTCATTTGAAATAAATGCTAAGGCACCAACCTATACCATAGATACAGTCAGACATTTTTGTTGTGGTGAACAGGGCAGCCCGGAGCTTTATTTTATAACCGGCGCCGATGCGATCTTAGAGATTTTTACCTGGAAAGAGTATGAAGAATTATTGCGATTGTGTACTTTTATTGCAGTTTCCCGGCCCGGTTATTCACTGGAACTATTTCGGCAAACCCTGGATAGCAATTGTCCTGAAATGCAACAGAAAGTCCATCTTTTAGAAATTCCAGCTCTGGCGGTTTCTTCAACTTTTATCCGTGAAAGGGTCGCCCTGGGCAAAACAATTAAATATTTAACTCCGGAACCGGTGGAGCAATATATTAAAAACCATGGGTTGTACTTAGTCGGTAAATAAAAAAGGTTTTATTGACCTAAGAATAGGGTATAATATAATCGGAGGTGGAAAAGTAAATGGTAAAAACGCTTTATGTAGGTAACATTCCCTGGAGTACTAAGGAAACCGAGTTGGAAGAATTTTTCTCTGAGTTTGGTGAAGTTGTCGAATGTAGAATTATTACCGAGCGAGCGACCGGGCGTTCACGTGGTTATGGGTTTGTTGAAGTTAATGAGGAGCATATGGCAGAAATGATGGAAAAAACCGATGGTGCTGAGATGGAAGGACGAAAATTGGTTGTTAATGAAGCAAAACCACGCGAGCAGTAAGCTTTTAATGGTTATACTTTATCTGAAAGGATTGAGAGACAGTTAGTTTTTCAATTGAATACATGTTGAATAATTTTGATAATGATAAGATGGTTGACAGGTATCATAAATTGATGAAAGAAATTCTGGACGAGAAACTATACCGGCATTCTCTTGGTGTGGCAGAAGCAGCTGCATCCCTGGCTGAACATTACGAAATTGATGTGCAAAAAGCTTTTTTTGCTGGTATTGTGCACGATTATGGCAAGCACTATAGCAGCTCTGAACTGATTAAAAAAGCAGAAGAACTGGATATTTCACTAGACCGGTTTACCCTCCAGGAAGACCGCTTATTACATGCTCCAATCGGAGCTGCCTTGCTTAAAAAAGAGTTGCAGGTAACTGACTCGGAAGTGCTTCGGGCAGTAACTTATCATACTACCGGCCGAAGTGGAATGAGCAGTTTGGAAAAAATGATTTATTTAGCTGACTACATCGAAAAAGGCCGAGATTTTAGCGGAGTAGAAAAAATAAGAGAGCTAGCTTATGTGAATTTTGACCAGGCACTGCTTGAGGCTGTAGAGTTTGCAATTAAAGCAGTGCTTGAGAGAAAACTACTTCTGCATCCGCGCTCAGTTGCATTTCGGAATTGGCTTCTGTTTATGCTAAGGGAGCATAATTTAGGATAAATGTCAAATGGCTTAACTACTCAGTTCATAATTTTTTTAAAGGAGTTGATTATATTTGACATGGGAACCAGATAGTGGCTCCCGGGAACTGGCCTTCTATGCTGTAGAATTAGCAGCAGAAAAAAAGGCACAGGACATACGCCTGTTGGAAGTTGGTAAGATGTCTATTATTGCTGATTACTTCTTAATTGGAAGCGGTGCTTCAACAGTACAGGTCCATGCAATTTGTGACAACTTGATTGAAACCCTGAAACAGGAGGGTTATCACGCATTACGCATTGAAGGTTACCGGGAAGGCTGGTGGGTTGTTTTGGATTACGGAAGTTTGGTGATTCACATCTTTCAGCTGGAAGCAAGAGAATTTTATGACCTGGAAAGGCTCTGGTATGAATCACCAAAAGTTGATTTAAGCAATACTTAAAAAGGTTTTCTGCTTTTTAAGGTAGACATTAATGATTACAGGTGGTGATTTATTATGGGAGCAGATGCACTTTATAAATCAACTCAGGAAGCTTCGTTAGAAGGCACAAATCCGGTGGGAGAAAATTACCGTTTTTTACCCCTGGAGGTTACCAAAGATCTGGAAAGGCAGCATAAAATTCCCGGACGTCTGATCGAATTAGCTGCCTTGGAGCAGGATATCATCCCGGAAAGATACCAGCGCAGTATTGGGACCGTCGGATTGGCGGGGCAAGCCTGCTTGCTTAATTCAAAAGTGGGAGTTTTAGGCGCCGGCGGATTAGGCGGTTTTGCTCTTGAATTATTAGCCCGTATGGGTATAGGCAGGATGGTCATTGTTGATGGAGACAGCTTTACTGAAAGCAATCTAAATCGGCAGTTGCTTGCTACAGAAAGCAATATGCGCGAATCTAAAGCGGAAGCTGCTAAAAAAAGAATTTCTGCAATTAACCATTCTATAGAAGTAAATACTTATCACTGCCATGCTGACAAGGCTAAGATGCTTGAAATATATTCAGATTGTAATCTTATAGTTGACTGTCTTGACAGTCTGCCTTCCCGTTTTGATCTGGAAAGCGCCTGCCAGGAAATGAATATAATCATGGTTCACGGCGCAATCGCCGGTTTTTTAGGGCAAATGGCTGTAATCAGGCCGGGATATCCTATGATGGCTAAAATTTACGGTGACGCTGCCGAAAGAGGTGCAAGTAAGGGCGCAGAAGCCCAACTTGGCAATCCAGCTGCTACACCTGCTATGCTTGCCTCATGGCAGGCCGGCGAAACGGTAAAAATCCTGGCTGGGCTGGATGGTGTTTTGCCCTCAGGAATAATGTTAATGATCGATATGCAGTCAGGCGAATTTTCTCGTCTTGAAATGGATTCTTAATAACTGTTATGCACCCAAACTCTTTGGGCTGCTATTGACAAGCTTTTCAGCCGTGCATATAATGTAAGTTGTAATCGAGATGATAATAGCTATTTAATGAAGGGAATCAGTAAGCAGGAATGCTTTCGCAGAGAGCTGGTGTGAAGTGAAATCCGGCAAGCGGAACTGCTGAACTCGTCCCGGAGAAGCAGCGGTGAAAAATAGTAAGCGCTGTCGTAAAGCCGGCGATAACGGTTTTTAAGATGGTATAAAAAACGGGGGGCTGTGGCGCAGTGGGAGCGCGCTTCCTTGGCATGGAAGAGGTCGCGGGTTCGACTCCCGCCAGCTCCACCACAAGTTTTACCAATAAGGGTGGTACCGCGATAATAGTTCGCCCCTTAACAGGGCGAACTATTTATATTCTGCTGTAAAACGGAGGACGATCTCAGTGAAAAACTACAACGCAATTCAAATTGAGGAAAAGTGGCAGAATCTATGGAAAGATCAAGATTCTTTCCGGTCTGAGGTAGACCACTCGAAAACGAAATACTATGTTTTAGAGATGTTTCCTTATCCATCTGGGAAATTGCATATGGGTCACATGAGAGTTTATACAATAGGCGATGTTCTGGCTCGTTTTTTACGGATGCGAGATTATAATGTTATGCACCCGATGGGATGGGATGCCTTTGGCTTGCCGGCTGAAAATGCTGCCATTGAAAATAATGTCAACCCGGCTGAGTGGACTGCGCAGAACATTGAACATATGAAAAATCAGCAAAACCGGCTTGGAGTTAGTTATGATTGGCACAGAGAAGTAAATACTTCATCAAAAGATTACTACCGCTGGTCTCAGTGGCTGTTTTTGCTCATGTATAAGAGGGGTTTAGCTTACAAGAAGAAATCTGATGTAAACTGGTGTAATGACTGTAACACGGTTTTGGCTAATGAACAGGTTGAAAAAGGTTTGTGTTGGCGCTGTTCATCGGTTGTTGAAACCAGGGAATTAGAACAGTGGTTTTTAAAAATCACCGATTATGCTGAACGGTTATTAAATGATCTCGGGCAGCTTAAGGAATGGCCCGAGCGGGTTAAGATAATGCAGCAAAATTGGATTGGACGTAGTGAAGGTGCTGAAATTGCTTTTAAGATCAAAGAATTTCCCGAACAGGAAATCCGCACCTTTACTACCCGACCGGATACCCTATTTGGAGTTACTTACATGGTTCTGGCTCCTGAACATCCTCTGGTTAAGCCTTTAGTTGAAGGAACTGAGCGGGAAAAAGAGGTTATGGAATATGTTTCCCAGGTCAGACAGGAAAGCGATATTGATCGGACAGCTGAAGAAACACCAAAGACCGGCCTTTTTACCGGTTGTCATGCCGTCAATCCGGTTAACGGGGAAGAAGTGCCAATCCTGGTCGGTAACTATGTCCTGATGGCTTACGGAACAGGAGCGGTCATGGGTGTGCCTGCTCACGACCAACGGGATTTTGAGTTCGCTCATAAATACAGCCTGCCAATCCGGGTAGTGATTCAACCAGAGGGTGAAGCACTCGATGCGCAGCATATGCAGGAAGCATATGCCGGTGAAGGTTATATGGTTAATTCGGGTTCTTTTAGTGGCCTGAGTGACGTCGAAGGCATTAAAAAAGTAACCGCTTACCTGGAAGAACAGGGCCAGGGTGATTTCAGGGTTACTTACCGCCTGCGGGACTGGTTGATTTCGCGCCAGCGTTACTGGGGCGCACCCATTCCGGTAAAATATTGTGATAATTGCGGCACTCTACCGGTTCCCGAAGAGGAACTGCCGGTAGAGTTGCCCCTGGAAGTTGAACTCTCCGGCAACAAGGTGCCCAGCCTGGCTAATAACGAAGCATTTATCCAGACCGCCTGTCACCTTTGTGGTGGCCCGGCCCGGCGTGAAACAGATACAATGGATACTTTTATTTGTTCTTCATGGTATTTCCTGCGCTATGCCAGTCCAAACAGCACTACCGCGCCCTTTGATAAAGAAGAGGTTGATTATTGGATGCCCGTTGATCAATATATTGGTGGTATCGAACATGCCGTGCTGCACTTGCTCTATGCCCGTTTTTTTACCAAGGTGCTCTATGACGCAGGATTAATAAAATGTGATGAACCTTTCAGCCGCTTGTTGGCTCAGGGAATGGTTTATAAAGACGGGGCAAAAATGTCCAAGTCGAAGGGCAACGTAATCACGCCAGATGAGATTGTGGCCACTTATGGGGCTGATACTGGTCGCCTGTTCATACTGTTTGCTTCTCCACCGGAAAAAGACCTTGATTGGAATGACCAAGGTGTAGAGGGGTGTCACCGTTTCCTTCGCCGGGTCTGGCGCTTAATAGATGAATCCAAAGAGGAATTAGTCAAAGCAAAGGAATCAGCTCAGCATAGTGAAAATGAAACCATTTTACAGCGCAATGTTCATGCGGCGATTAAAAAAGTAACTCATGATATTGAAGAGCGTTTTAATTTCAACACGGCGATAAGTGCGATTATGGAATTGGTTAACGCAGTCTATGTTTACAGGCAGTCCATGGATAGCTATGAATACAACCGGGATGTTTTGAGGGATGCCCTTGAGAAAATGGTCATTTTGCTGGCCCCCTTTGCACCGCATCTTGCCGAAGAATCATGGAGCCTGCTCGGTTTTACTGAGAGCGTTCATTATCAGCACTGGCCGCACTATGAACCAGGAATGCTCCAGGTTGACCAGGTTGAAGTAGTGGTTCAGATCAATGGAAAAGTGCGGGGCAGGATTACTGTGCCGACAGATTGTTCGGAAGAGCAGTTGATCGAAGAAGCGCACAATAATCATAGGATTAGTGAACTGCTTGCCGGGAAAGAGATAATTAAGGCTATTGCTGTACCCGGACGTCTGGTTAATATCGTTGTTCGATAATAGTTCAACAAACTTTAAAGAAATGTGAATTTGTTTTAAATTCGGGCAGTTTGCTTGACAAGTTCCCGGTCAGACTGTACAATTAGATACATAAGGATAGTAAGAAAAGGTAAAAAATCCTTATATGTTTACTTCGAAAATGCCCTCAGGTAAAAATTGCTAAAGTGTTATAGCGGTAGGTCAATAAAAGGGTTGATATTTTTAAACCAGGATCATATTTTTTAAAGGAGGAAATAAAATGAGTGAAGAAGAAAAAAAAGCTAAAGAAGGAAAAGAAGGAAAAGCAGGAAAAACAGGTGGAGCTGATGAAGCTGTATTAAAACCGGATCCGGCAAAAGAAGGAGATAGTATCAGGATCTCTTCAGATGTCATTGCAGTGATAACAAGTATAGTTTCCAGTGATGTCCCGGGTATAGCTGGAATGAGTGGCGGTGTTGTCGGTGGTATAGCCGAAAGACTGGGCCGTCGTGATATGACCAAGGGGATTAGAGTAGATGTTGATGAAGATAGAGTTTCCATAGAGTTGAATGTAATTGTGGAGTACGGTAAATCGATAGTTGACTCAACAGACAAACTGAAAAAGCAAATTCGCGAACATGTTGAGAAAACAACCGGTCTAACTGTGGAAGCGATTAACATTAATGTCCAGGGAATTAATGTTCCACAAGAAGAAGGGGAAGAAGAAGAAAAAGGAACTGAAAAAAAAGAAAACAAATAGTCTTCTTGCTGAACAGATTGAATGATAGTTATAAGCCCGGTAATCAGGTAAGCTGAGTGCCGGGTTTAATTATGGGCAAAAACAAGGGAATACGATTATTAAGGCGAAGTAATATCGAGTTGATTGATGAGGAGATGTTTTGGTGGAGGGGAAAATAGAGTTACGGGAAAAAATAATTCTGGGAGTGCTGGTATTACTGTTAGTTGTGGGAGGAGTATGGCGGGTGGTGGACTCGTTGATTCTCAGCCCGGAGATAACCCTGAACGACTCTGATAAAGTTCAGGGACCTCCTGTCGAGGCAGAACCGGAGATGATTTCCGTGCACCTGGTTGGGGCTGTAGAAAATCCCGGTGTGTATGAAATGCCTGAAGGATCTAGGATTTATGAACTTTTAGAACTGGCCGGCGGTTTTATAGATGAAGCGGACCGTGATTTTTTAAACCAGGCCAGGCCCATCTATGACGGCGAACAGGTTCATGTTCCGCAGGTTGGAGAAGAACAAAAAACCTCTGTAAGCGGAGGAATAACTCTGATCAATATCAATAAGGCTACTGCTTCCGAACTAACAGCTTTGCCCGGGATTGGTGATGTCCGGGCCGGCCAAATTGTTGATCATCGCGAAAGTCAGGGTTTGTTCACTACCATAGATGAAATTATGGATGTTAGTGGTATCGGAGAAGCTACTTTTAACAACTTTGCTGATCTGATTACAATTTATTAAAAAGGATCCAGTTCCACTATAAATACTTATTATTCATCAGTCCAAAAGTTGAAGGTTCTGGATGCTTTGACAATTGGCTGATCAAACAATAAATGTTTTAGAAAGGGCTGGTACTGTCATGACTGTCTCAGAATTGATTTTAAAGAAACGTAATGGGTATCCCCTGACCTGCTCTGACATCGAGCATCTGATTGCAGGATATGTGAAGGGAACAATTCCCGATTACCAAATGTCCGCCCTGGCTATGGCTATCTATTTTCGGGGCATGAACGAAGAAGAAACAGCACACCTGACCCGGGCAATGGTTAATTCCGGTGATACTATTTCCTTAATGGATATTCCAGGTATTAAGACTGATAAACACAGTACCGGCGGGGTAGGTGATACGACCACCCTTATTGTAGTCCCCCTCGTTGCCGCTGCCGGAGTCCCGGTGGCTAAGTTATCCGGTCGCGGACTGGGTCATACCGGGGGGACTCTCGACAAGCTGGAATCTATACCCGGTTTTTGTGCAGAACTGACCCTAAATGAATTTAAAACAGCAGTAAAAAAAATCGGTGCAGCAGTAACCGGTCAGACTATAGAAATGGTTCCTGCTGATAAAATGCTTTATGCTTTGCGTGACGTAACGGCAACGGTAGACAGCATGCCGCTGATTGCAAGTAGTATAATGAGTAAAAAACTTGCTGCCGGCGCCGATGTGATTGTTCTCGATGTCAAGGTCGGTGACGGTGCTTTTATAAAAGATCATTCCAGTGCATTTGAATTAGCCCGGATCATGGTCGAGACGGGTAAAAAGGGCGGCCGGCAAACGGCAGCTGTTATTACTAACATGGATCAACCGCTGGGCAGGGCAGTCGGTAATGCCTTAGAAGTTGAGGAAGCGGTTCTTACCCTGCGTGGTGAAGGTCCCCCCGACTTGGAAGAACTTTGCCTCACATTAGGCGGCTGGATGCTTAGCCTGGCTGGCAAAGCATCTGAGCATGAAGAAGGAAAAGCCATATTAAAGAAATTACTTGATAACGGGTCGGCTTTACTAAAGTTCAGGGAACTGATTCAGAATCAAAGCGGTGATCCGCTGGTTGTTGAAGACTTGTCTCTTATGCCCCGCGCAGAAAAGCAAGTTCCGGTAAAATCCAAGGCTGAAGGATTTGTTAGCAGCTTAAAAGCGGAGGTTATAGGCCAGGCAGCTATGAAACTGGGCGCCGGCCGAGAAAAGAAAGATTTGCGCATTGATCCGGTTGTGGGAGTGACCGTGGAAAAGAAGATTGGCACAATGGTCAAACCGGGCGATATCCTTGCTCATATCCATACCAGCCCGGAGAAAGAGCCTGCTAGAAACACAGGGATTGAAGATCATGAGAGGATCAATGATGTGCAAAATATGATCCTCTCTGCCTACGAGTTTCAGAATGAACCATTCGAAGTGCCGCCCTTGATCATAGGCTGCATAAAGTAAACTATAATGTGCCGATGATGATGAGTAAGTAATA
>PWEB01000144.1 GCA_003553305.1 Syntrophomonadaceae bacterium | reverse complement strand
TGAGAAAGAAAAAGTAATGGTGGCTATGAGCGGTGGAGTGGATAGCTCTGTTGCGGCATCTTTGCTTAAGGATGCCGGTTACAATGTGATCGGGGTAACCATGCATATGTGGGTTGATCCTCTATCCGAAGAACGGGCTGGTGAAGAGGCAAAAAGCTGCTGCTCTTACCAGGATGTTTATGATGCTAAAAGAGTAGCAGCAAAGCTTGATATCCCTCATTATGTTTTGAATATGAAGGATGAGTTTTATCACAATATTGTTTGTAATTTTACTGCAGAATATTTGCGCGGCCGGACTCCTAACCCATGTATTGAATGTAATCGCACTGTGAAGTTTGCCCAACTTTTAAATAAAGCCCGCGGTCTGGGTATAGGACACCTGGCTACCGGTCATTACGCACGCATAGAATACAGTTCATCTAACGCTTCTTATAAGTTATTACGTGGAGTTGACCGGCAAAAAGATCAAAGTTACATGCTTTATGTTCTCGGTCAGGATGTACTAAGTTCCACCTATTTCCCTCTTGGGAATAAAACCAAGCAGGAGATTCGAAAGATCGCAGAGGCTAAAGATTTAAAGGTCGCCGGAAAAAAAGAGAGCCAGGAAATTTGTTTTATCCCTGATAACGATTACCACTCTTTTATGGAGCGCTTATGCCCTGAAGTGTTGCAACCAGGTGATATTGTTTATGTTAATGGTGAAAAGCTGGGGCGTCATCAGGGGATTGCTTTTTATACTATTGGTCAACGCAAAGGTCTCGGTATCACTGCTTCTGAACCTCTCTATGTAGTTCACATTGATGCTGCTCAGAACCAGGTCGTGGTTGGTAGTGAAAAAGAGACATACAGTGCTGGCCTGTTGGCTGAAAAATTGAACTATGTTTCCGGTACCACCCCTAACAAACCACGGGATATTGAAGTAAAAATACGATACCGCTCTTCTGCAGTTCCGGCAACACTCTTTCCTTCGCAAGGAGGTTTTGCCCGGGTATTATTTGCCAGGGCACAAAAAGCGGTTACTCCCGGCCAATCAGCTGTTTTTTATCAGGCCGAAGAAGTTATCGGTGGGGGCATTATTAAATACGGGCTGGACAGTGAATTTTAGTGCCTTCTAAAAGCTGGATAAAAATCTTGCTTCAGAAGCTAGAAAAGGTCACCTCAGGCCAATCACAAGTAGTTTATGGTCCGATCTTTCATTAAAAAGGAGTTTTATGCTTTGACCACAAATAGGTTAAACCCTGTGCAGCCCGCCGAAAGAATTAATGAAATTGATATTATCCGGGGTCTTGCATTATTTGGTATATTAATGGTTAATATGTCCTATTTTAAAGCTCCCCTTTATTTTGAAAGGTTCCCCTCGGAGTTTCCAGCCGGGATAGAACAATTAAGCGCCTGGTTTATTCAGCTTTTATTTACCGGTAAATTCTATGCTATTTTTTCTTTTTTATTTGGTCTTGGGTTTTATATATTTATGGAAAGAACCCTGGAGAAGGGTTATAAGCTGGTTCCTATTTATAAACGCCGCCTTTTTGCTTTACTTTGTTTCGGGCTTTTGCACCTGGTTCTTTTTTGGTCGGGGGATATTCTTTTTACATATGCTTTAGGGGGATTTGGTTTACTGATTTTTCGAAAAATGTCAATAGATTCAATACAAAAATGGATTGTTGGTTTATTCACAGCCTCCGTTTTGTTGAACTGCATAGTATATTTCCTTAAAGGAATGAGTGAATTTCTGGTTGGTGAAGATTACCAGGCAATGTTAGCTGAGATGATGGATATTGCAATTACAGCATATACCAAGTATGGTTTTTTTGAGCTAATTGCTTTCAGGGCGGAAAATGAAATTCCTAATGTATTGCTTAGTGCGTTGATTGGAGTATTTTTGGTTCTGCCCTATTTCCTTTGTGGTTTATATGCCGGGAAAAAAGAAATATTTAAAGATTTGCGCGGGAACATTGCTCAGTTGAAAAGAATCTGTAAGTGGGGATTTCTTTTTGGATCTTTATTTTTACTGTTATTTTCTTTAATAGAGACTGGTATTTGGCCAACTCATATTATGATCAGGTATGGTTTGCTTTCAGGTTTTAATTATGTTGCCTCAATTTTTCTTTTCCCTGCCTACATAGCTACTGTTTTGCTGGCTCTGCAGGCAAATTTTTGGCAAAGGCTGCTTGCTCCTTTAGCTTCTGCAGGTAGGATGGCTTTAACTAATTATTTGTCCCAGACCCTGATCTGTGTTCTTTTATTTTATGGTTATGGATTTGGCCTGTATAGTAAAGTCTCAATTGCTGAAGGGATTATATTGACCGTAGTTATCTTTATGTTTCAAATTGGTTTTAGTAATCTCTGGCTTCGAAAATTTAATTATGGACCCCTGGAATGGTTGTGGCGGTTGCTAACCTACAAAAAGCAACCCTTTATGATTAAAGAATGATTTTTTTAAGGCTTTGTCAGCAGTTACTGTAAAAAGAAGAATATTGATGGAAGCTTAGGCTGAAGTTTTTGAAAAGAGGGTTTTTAATTTTCCTATAAAACCTTGCTTATCATTGTCTTCTTTTGAATTTATCATTTCTTGGTCATCAAAGGGAACCAGTCTTTCCGCTATTGACATTATACATCTTGAAGCAGGCGCCAGGGGATTATAAAAAACAAAGGGTTTAAACTGTTTAACAGCCTTAACAACATTTTCATCTTTGACGACATGACCGATAGTCTGGGGAGTTAAATCCAGGAAACGTGTGGTTACTTCTGTTAATTTGGAAGATACCGACCTTGCTTCCGATATGTTTTCGACCAGGTTAAAAACCAGTTTGATTGGGGGCTGAAGTTCATTGGTGCTCAAAACTTTGATAATGGCGTAAGCATCGGAAATTGAATGTGGTTCGGGAGTAATTACTACTACAATTTCGTCGGCTGCCACGGCAAATTCTATAACATTTCTTGAGATGCCTGAACCGGTGTCGATGATGATTACATCGGCATGCTCTTCGAGCGGTTTAAACATCCCGATTATTCTGGTCAATTCATCCTTAGGAAGCTCTGCCAGTGACTGCAATCCAGAACCACCGGGGATAATCTGAATTCCTTCCGGTCCCTCTACGATAATATCCATCAGGTTCATTTCTCTGTTGCTAACCAGGCTGTTGATAGTGTTTTTACAGTGAAGCCCCAGCAGGACATCGATATTAGCTGTTCCCAGATCAGCATCGATGACATATACTTTCTGCCCCCTTTGAGCGAGCGCAATAGCTGTGTTGATTACGAAATTTGTTTTGCCGGTGCCGCCTTTACCACTGGTTACAGCAATTACTTTAGGCTGCTTTCTTCCTGATTTTTGTTCGGGTACACTATCTTTCTCTTCACCGATATCTAATTGCTCAGCCATCTTAATTTCCTCGCTTGCATTGCCTTCTTCAATCGGGTCTACTTCTGTTACAGTTCTGGACAGGTCAGTGGCTATGTCCTTATCAGTTGTTATCATTTCGTGATTGCCTCCTGTTGCGCTAACTTGATCTTTAATGCGTTTCCCGGGTTTAAATACGGGGACCCTGGCTGAAGGCAAGGTAATCATTTCTTTAGTGTGCATGTTCCTAATTCTTCGAAGAGGTCGGTGCCTCAATCTAAAAGTACCAAAGCCTTTAAGGTTGACTTTGTTTCCACCGGCAAGCGTTTCTTCAATACAACTAAACATTGCATCAATAATTTTCCTGGCATCTGCCTGGGTGATTTCTGCTTTATCTGCTGTGCTGGCTATTAGATCTTTTTTATTCATCGGTAATAAACTCCCCCGATCTAACAATCTTTAACAATACAATATTCAACAAAAAGCAAGTGTGTCCTGCAATTCCTGGGGAAATAATTATTTATAGGTAAATTATAACTCCTTATACTTTTTATCGGCAGGAAACCGATTAACTTTAGAGAAAATATTAAGTCAGTTTTGTTAAAACAATCAAATTTGTTGTCCGCCCTGTTGTTTTAGTAAATTAATTCGGTTAACAAAATAAAGGATTTGCCGATAACATAATATAGAGGTGAGGTTAATGGCAGCTTTTGGTTATAAATTAAGGCACAAACGAATGGCGATGGGGCTTTCTTTAAAGGATGCCGCAAAACAAGCAAAAATTAAACAAAAATACCTGAAAGCCTTAGAAGACGAGGATGTCCTTAAGTTTTCAGATAAAGCAAAAATCATCGTGTTGATCCGGCAGTATGCGTATGTTCTTAACCTTGATGAAAAAGAAGTGCTTAACGATTTTAATATTCTCTGGTCAGATTCTAGCACTGCTAAAGCATATCTTCAGCAAAGTTTTAGTAAAAATAAAAAGGGTGTTTTAGGAGAACGAAAGGTATTTGCTTATGGATCTGTAGCACTTGCTGCTCTATTATTTTTATCAGTAGGTAGTTATCTGGTTTGGAGCAATCTTTTTGATCAAGATGATCCTAGGGATATGTATTTATCTTCCGCAGAGGAAGAAACGGATATCGAAGAGAATGGTACGACTGAGCATGACTCACATGATGAGATGGAAGAAAATATATATGCTTCCCACGATGAGGAACCAGATGAGCCAGGGGAAGCAAAGGCAGAAGAGGGTATACGGGATGAAGAAGGTATAGATGAAGAAGTAATAAAGGATGAAGAAGTAGAAGTGGAAGCTGATGAGGAAAAAAAAGAAGAAAAGGAGGAAAACGAAACGAAAGAAACTACTGCTTCTTATGAGCAAGCAGGCTCTCCGGTGCCGCGAACGGATGGAGATAAGCACTTAATATATACCGGAGGATACTTTATCATTGCCGGCCTTTTGCTGCTGTTGAGTTCAGTGGAATGTATCAGCAACCGGCTTTTTAAAACAACCTGGAATTATTTTAAATAAGAATGACAGGCTGTGCTGGAAAACCATTGTTCGAAAATTTGTTTCGCTAATAAAATTCATAATGAAAACTATCAATGAAATTGGGTAAACAGAGCCAGTTTCATTTTTATTATTCCTTTGTTTCTTTAGCGGTTCGATTTTTCACCTATTTCTACTGAATTTAGTTTGCTATTTAATTATTTTATTTTATTGGCAGGATATTGCAGGTGGAATGCGAAATTATAACGATGGCGGGATGTTGGTTTTTTGAAAGGAAGGTTCCACCTTAATGCTAGTGTTGACCAGGAAAGCCCAACAAAGCATAATGATTGGCGATGACATTGAAGTTATGGTTTCTTCAATTGATGGTAATACTGTGCGAATTGGTATTAAAGCGCCCAGGGATTTGAAGATTCTTCGTAAAGAAACGTTCGAAGAGGTGCGCCTTGAAAACTTGCGTGCTATAGAAGCAGCAGCAAAATATACCGGGGGAATCAGCGGGATTGTTTCGAGAAGCCCGGAGTCTTCTGAGAAAAAGGAAGAAAATAACAAGTAAGGCGAGCATTTTAGCAGAACTACGATAAGTTTCCGGCGAGTGTTATAATTTAGATGCGAACTATTTGATGAAGAGGTGGTATTAGCCATGAAAATTGATGGTATTGACCCCTTGCTGCTTAATAAGATCAAAGAAGAGGCCAACTTAAAAGAAGTACAAAAAACCGAAAGACCTACCAGCGATACACGAGTAAGCCGGGAGGGCCGGTCTGACCAAAACAAAAAAGCAGATATCTCAGATCAAGAGTATGAGGCTAAATTGGATAAAGCAATAAATAAACTAAATGATAATGCAGAAAATGATGGTCATCCATTGCGGTTTAGTGTGCGCAAGGATAGTGATCCATGGAATGTAGTAGTCCGTGATACTGCCAGAAATGAAGTTGTTCGAGAAATCCCCACAGGGAAAGCCCTTGAAGTTGCTAATCGACTCCAAAGCCTCTTTGGAGTTTTTATGGATGAAAAAAGGTAAATAAAACCTCCCCCCTGCTGTCCATTGAATTTAATTGTTAGCTATTTCATTTCAACTATTGACAGTGGAAGTGTACTATGTTATTAATAAGTTAGTTTAGAATAACTTTCTGCAGTCCACTTGAGCAGTTGGTTTTGTTAGGATTATTAATAGTAACTTTAACTCATGGTTGTTATTATTTTTGGGTAAAGAGTTAGGCTTGTCTAACATAGATGAGCCATGTTTAACAGATACTTCAATATTAAAGCAGGGAATGTTTTTAAATGGCAATAAAACAAACTATATACTGGCTGTTTGGCATAGCGCTTATATCTTTGGCAGTGTTATATCTGGGATACGAAGAGATTTCGAGAGCAATCGGTCATGCTGATGCGCGGATCATATTCTTTTTGGCTTTGCTGCAGTTATTTACTTTGACTATCTCGGCTTATCAGTGGAAGCTTTTAATCACCAAATCTAATTGTAGTATTTTATTGGGCAGAGTCTTAGTGATATTTCTTGCTGGCAATTATGTGGAAAGTGTTACCCCTTCGGTTAAATTTGGGGGAGAAACCGCAAAAATCTACTTATTTCATCAACAAACGTCTCTTTCTTATACAAAGTTAGGCGGAATCCTCTTAGCGCTTAAATATTATTCGCTGCTTCCTTTCCTGATTATTTCTGCTTTGATCCTGGGATTAGCCGTACTGAGTTATCAACTTCCCGCAATTGTTGTTTTGGCATTTATTATTCTACTGCTTATCTTTGCAATGATTGCCTGGATGCATCATAAAGGAGGAAGTGCAAATACGTCCCTGGTTAATCAAACTAATGAAGAATCTTTCATAACTTCTAGATCTGATCAAAATCCAAATCACTTTTTCCAGCAAATGATCAGTTTGTTTAAAAAGAAGTTTAAAACCCTGGTTAGCTTTATTAACAGGGCATCAGCTTATTCGCGCAGCATGGCAACTCCGGTAGAAAGTTATACATTGATAGGGATGTCTGCCTTAATTTGGGGCCTCTATCCGCTCAAAGTTTACCTGGTAACCTACATGTTGGGATTTGAAGTTGACCTGGTTACAGTGAGCATAGCAACCTTTACCGCTTACCTGGTCAGTATGGTCCCTTTGTTACCGGGAGGGTTGGGCTCTTTTGAAGGCAGTATGGTCTTAATGTTTTCTATAAGTGGATTAACTCCGGCGGAGGGTTTGACAGCAGCATTGCTGTCCCGCCTGATTACATACTGGTTTCCGCTTATCTTATCAGCAGCAGCCGCCGCTTATTTGTCGATAAATTATAAATCGTCATGCCCAGGGGAAGAGAAGCAACCCCAAAACAGAAAGGAGCTCATATAATGGGAAAATCTGACTCAAAAACTTTTGATTATTATCCTTACCGGAAAGAAAATAGCCTTACCTGCAAAAACCTACCGGAAAAGGGCATGCCATTTTACAAGATATCGCAAAAATTGGAGATCATTGCTGTTCGTTTTGCTTTATTATCAAACCTTTATTGCCGGGTGTTCTACAAAAAAATGTTGGAAAAGGAAATGGAAATGTCCAACCTGCAGCCAGGGGCTTCGGTTTTACATGTTGGGTGCGGATCTTATCCTTATACGGCGCTTTACCTGGCCCAGAAAGGACTTTTTGTAGAAGCCTGGGATTGTAATAATGCTGCTGTAAAAAAAGCCGGTGAGCTGATTCAAAAAAAGAATATGGCTGATCGTGTTAAAGTGTTTTGTGCAGATGGCTGTCAAATAAGTGCTCATAAACATGATGCGATATGGGTTTCGTTAAACGTTTCACCTAAAGCAAAGATATTAGAGTGGGCATTTTATTCTCTTAAAGATGGTGGGCTGCTAATATTCCGCAATTTACCGGCCTGGATGTCGATTAATTCTTGTCCTGACAGTACCTGTGCCTGGTCAAAATTATGCCATCTGGAAAAAAACTATTCAATGCTGGGAACTGAAAGTGTTGTAGTTCGCAAAAAAAATTGGATCTCTAAATAGTGGAAACTTAAAATTTTGAATATGGAAAGTCGGGTGTTTTAAATGGGTTTAATTCCCGCTATTGTTTCGTCTATGGAGAAAAAGGGAGCTGCCAGCTCATTACTGGTAGCCCTTTACTCCCGTATTTACAATGAGGTTATCCGCAATGAAATTGCACTGGCTGGAATATCATCAGCAGATCGAGTCCTCAATGTGGGTTGTGGAGGGATTCCTTTTACTGCTATTCAGGTAGCAAGACTTACAGGTGCTAAAGTATGCGCTATTGACTGTGATGGGGATGCGGTACATGCTGCAGAACGGTGCATAGCTTCAATGAAGTTAGATGGACAGGTATCTATAGTAGAATCTGATGGAACCGGTTCACTGCCATCTGACTTTGATGTAGCACTGGTTGCTCTGCAGGCTGAACCGAAAAAAGAATTGCTTGAAAATCTATTCTATTACGGTGGAACTTCAGCGCGCCTGGTTTTTCGCAGTCCCCGTCAAGAAATGTCCCATCAATACGACTTACTTCCGATAGATCCTCCTCCTTGTGGTAAAGTTATTCAAAACCAGGTAACCTTTGACTCATCGGTAATGTATCAGAACAATGGGGTAAATAGGTTGAAAAACAAATAATATAAATATGCCTATGGCAATGATTTGGCCTTAAATTCAGTGAAAAATTTTATTTGACTAAATCAAATATTGACTGAATCAAATAAAATTTTGTTTTATTCCCTGGGAAATATTCTATTAATCAGCAGCTTGTGATAAAATACGGACAGGTTTAACAAAAGAGAGTTTCTCCGGCAACATCGATTTTTCGAAGCTGCCAGGTGGATTTTTCGCGTTTGGGATAGTTAATAAATCGGTGCTATAGATGACTACCATTTATCCTAGATTGTTTTTTGCGGAATAATCAAAAGAGACTTAATAACTGCCTGCGTTTTAATTCGTCCTGTACATTAGATATAAAGCGATCAGAAGGGGTGTTGAAATGTTCTTTTTCCCCGCTATTAAAGTGAGAAGTTTTTCAGCTAGGCATTGTTTGATCGCTTTGAACTGTTTTGCCTTGTTTATTTTTGGGGAGATCTGTATTAATCCATCTGTAGAGGCTGCGCCCGAACAGGAAAAGAACTTGACCATTATACACACCAATGATGAACACGGCGCATTAATTCCTCATTCTCCGGCTATTGATAATCATCCCCAAAAAGATAATCCCACCATCGGTGGTTATGCCCGGCTTGCTAAAGCCGTTCATCAGATCAGGGAGGATAAAGAATCAAGCAGTGAACCGGTGATCCTACTTTCTGGTGGTGATTATATTGGAGGCACTGCTTATAGTTGGTTGGTGCCTGAAGGGTATGCACCGGAGTTGACCTTGAAGCAGATCCTTGGATACGATGCAGTTGTGATTGGCAATCATGAATATGACTACGGTCCCGATGTTCTGGCTGATTATTTGGTGGAAGCCGGTTACCCGGATGCCCATGACAAAACAGCGGTTTTGGCCTCCAACACGAAAGCACCGCCTGATCATCCTCTTGCTGAAAATGATCTTTACCGAAATAGCAAACTGATTGTTCTCGACCATGGTCTTAAAGTGGGCATGTTCGGATTAATCGGAAAAGATGCAATTTCTGTTACTACTGCTAATGAACCGGTTGAATTTACTGATCAACATGAAACAGCCCGCCTTATGGTTGATCAATTAAAAGAACAGGGTGCCCAAATGATTATCGCCATAACCCACTCTGGCGTTGAAGAGGA